>CALGFH010000365.1 GCA_937881255.1 uncultured Actinomycetes bacterium | reverse complement strand
CGCCTCAGACCCGGCGGCTCAGAGCTTGTCCGGGTCCTTCCCCTTGGGCGTGTCCGCGTCCGGCTCGGGGGCGGGGGCGGGGACGGGCGGGAGGCCGATGCCGAGCTGGGCCTTGACCTTCTCCTCGATCTCGCGGGCGAGCTCGGGGTTGTCGCGGAGGAAGTTGCGGGCGTTCTCGCGGCCCTGGCCGAGCTGGTCGCCGTCGTAGGTGAACCAGGCCCCCGACTTCTTGACGAGGCCGACGTCCACGCCGACATCCAGCAGGCTCCCCTCCTTGGAGATCCCCTGGCCGTAGATGACGTCGAACTCGGCCGAGCGGAACGGCGGGGCCAGCTTGTTCTTGACCACCTTGGCCCGGGTCCGGTTGCCGACCACCTCGGGACCGTCCTTCAGCGCCTCGATCCGCCGCACGTCCAGCCGGACCGAGGCGTAGAACTTGAGCGCCCGCCCCCCGGAGGTGGTCTCGGGCGACCCGAACAGCACGCCGATCTTCTCGCGGAGCTGGTTGATGAAGATGGCGGTGGTCTTGGACTTGGAGATCGTCCCCGAGAGCTTGCGCAGGGCCTGGCTCATGAGGCGGGCCTGGAGGCCGACGTGGGAGTCGCCCATCTCGCCCTCGATCTCGGCCCGGGGGACCAGAGCGGCAACCGAGTCGACCACGATGACGTCGATGGCGCCCGAGCGGACCAGCATGTCGGCGATCTCGAGGGCCTGCTCGCCGGTGTCCGGCTGGGAGATCAGCAGCTCGTCGGCGTTGACCCCGAGGTTGCGGGCGTAGGTCACGTCCAGGGCGTGCTCGGCGTCGATGAAGGCGGCGATGCCGCCGTTCCGCTGGGCCTCGGCGATGATGTGCAGGGCCAGGGTCGTCTTGCCCGAGGCCTCGGGACCGTAGATCTCGACCACGCGGCCGCGCGGCACCCCGCCGATGCCGAGGGCCAGGTCGAGGGCGAGGCTGCCGGTCGAGATGGCCTGGACCGGGTCGGCCGGGCCGTCCACGCCCATGCGCATGACCGAGCCCTTGCCGAACTGCTTCTCGATCTGGAGCAAGGCGACGTCGAGTGCCTTCTCGCGTTCCACGGTCCCTCCCCGCATGCCGTCGTTGCGGGCAGTATAGGTCGCGGCCATCACAGTCCCTTCCGAAGTTGGCGGCCCTGAGTCGTTCGAGTCGGCGAGCACCGTACTACGAACACCTGTTCGGTACAACGATCATAACCGGATCTGGGGACAGTTCTTTTCCGGCCGGACGGACACCGGGCACGGAGGCGCGAACCGGCCTAGCCGGTGAGGGGGAACTCGCGGACCACGCGGTAGCGGGCGCCGCGGGGGCCGCCGAGGGTGCTGCGGAAGCAGGCCAGCTCGCGCGCCTCCCAGGGCTCGCTCTCGGCCGCGGCGGCGGCGACCAGGTCGAGGGCCTCCTGGGGGACCGGCGCCGGGGTCGAGAAGCGGGCCAGGGTCAGGTGCGGGGCCAGCGGCCGCTCCTCGGAGCGCAGGCCGGCGGCCTTGGCGGCGCTGGACAGGGCGGCGGCCAGCCGGACCAGGACCTCGGCGTCGCCGCCGATGCCGGCCCACAGGACCCGGGCCCGGCGGCCCTGGGGGAAGGTGCCGGCGCCCTCCAGGCGCAGCCGGGCGGGCCCGACGCCGGCCACGGCGGCCTCGCCGACCCGGACCACCTCGTCGGCCAGCTCCGGCTGGACCTGGCCGAGGAAGGCCAGGGTCAGGTGCCAGCCACCGGGAGGGGCCACGCGGGCCCCGGCGAGCAGCGGCTCCAGTCGGGGCAGGGCCGCCTCCAGCGGCGCCCGGGCCGCCCCGGGGACCGGCACCCCGAAGAACAGCCGCCCGGCGAGCAGGTCCGGGTCGGCGACGGTCGGATCGGTCACGCCGGCCCCCCGGGCGTGCCGGACCGCGACCTGTCCGGCTCTGGGGCCCCTACCGGGAGGGTAGCCCGGCCGGAGCGACGGGTGCTGGTAACGGTCCACAGCCCCCGCCGCCGCCCCCAGCGCCTGGACCGAGCAGGCCCGCTCATGCCAGACCCTCCAGGCGGCGGCGGAGGAGGTCGAGGGCGACCGAGGCGGTCCAGAGGCGGACCTGGGTGCGGTCGCCGGGGGCGGTGAGGGTGCGGGTGGTGGTGCCGGCGGCGTCGGCGACGGCCAGGCAGAGGGTGCCGACCCGGCGGCCGGACTGCTCGGTGGGGCCGGCGACGCCGGTGGCGGCCAGGCCGAGGTCGGCGCCGAGGGTGGTGCGGGCGCCGGCGGCCATGGCGGCGGCGACGGGCTCGCTGACCGGGCCGTCGGCGTCCAGGAGGGCCTGGTCGACGCCGAGCTGGGAGGCCTTGGCGGCGGTGGCGTAGGCGACCACGCCGCCCAGGTAGTAGTCGGAGGCGCCGGGGATGCCGGTGATGCGGCCGCCGAGGAGGCCGCCGGTGAGCGACTCGGCGGTGGCCAGGGTGAGGCCGCGCTCGCCGAGCAGCCGGCCGACGGCCGCCTCGAGGGTCTCGTCGTCGGTGCCGTAGACGATCTCGCCGAGCTCCTCGCGGATCCTGGTCTCGACCGGGGCGATCTCGGCCAGGGCCTCCTCCCGGGTCGCGCCGACGGCGGTCAGCCGGACCCGGACCTCGCCCGGGCTGGCCAGATAGGCCATGGTGACCTGGCCGGCCCCGGCCTCCTCCCACAGCGGGGTCAGCCGCTCGGCCAGGCGCGACTCCCCCACCCCGGCGGTGCGCAGGGTGCGGGAGACGATCGCCCGGCCCTCGCCGGCCCTGGCGGCCAGGTCGGGCAGGACCACCCGCTCGAGCATGCCCTCCATCTCGCGGGGGACGCCGGGCACGGCGTAGGCGGGCTTGCCGCCGATCTCCATGATCAGCCCGGGGGCGGTCCCTCGCGGGTTGTCGATCGTGCGGGCGCCCTGGGGCACGTCGGCCTGGCGCAGGTTCATCTCGGCCATCCGCTGGACGCCCATGCCGGCGAACCGCTCGCGCAGCCAGGCCTCCAGCTCCGGCTGGCGCACCAGCTCGACCCCGGCCACGGCGGCCAGCGCCTCCCGGGTGACGTCGTCCTGGGTCGGGCCCAGCCCGCCGGTCAGGATCACCGCGTCGGCCCGGCCGAGGGCCTCGGTGATGGTCTCGGCGATCCGCTGGGTGTTGTCCCCGACCACCGTGTGGCGCAGGCAGTCCCAGCCGACGTCGGCCAGGCGCTGGCCGATCCAGGCGGCGTTGGTGTTGACGATCTGGCCGAGCAGCAGCTCGGTGCCGACCCCGATGATCTCGCAGCGCACGCTCGCTCCCTTGCCGACCGACCGACGGCGAGGATGCTACCCGGCCAGGCGGGCCAGAAGCTCCGGGCCCTGGGCGGCGGTGACCACCACCGGCAGGTACTCCCCCACCTCGGCCCCTGGCGCGTCCTCGATCCGGACCGCGCCGTCGGCGTCGGGGGCCTCCCGGTAGCTGCGGCCCTCGGCGGCGCCGTCCTCCTCGACCCGCTCGACCAGCACCTCCAGGCGGCGCCCGACCCAGGCCTGCTGGGCCTCGGCCAGGAGCCGGTCTTGCAGCTCCTGGACCCGCTCGACCCGGGCCCGGGCGGTGGCCTCCGGGACCCGGCCGTCCAGGTCGAGGGCGGCGGTGCCGTCCTCGGGCGACCAGGCGAAGAAGGCCACCCAGTCCAGCCGGGCCGCCTCCAGGAACTCCTCCAGCTGGCGCACGTCGGCCGTGGCCTCGCCGGGGAAGCCGAGGATGAAGTTGGAGCGGAAGGCGGCGTCAGGGTCGAGGGCGCGGATCCGCCCGACCAGCTCCAGAAACCCCTCGGCCGAGCCGCCCCGGCGCATGCGCCGCAGCACGGGCGCGCTGGCGTGCTGCAGGGACAGGTCGAAGTAGCTGCAGACCACCGGGTTGGCGGCCATCTCCTCGAGCAGGCCGGGGGTGAGCTCGTCGGGCTGGAGGTAGTTGAGGCGCACCCGGCGCAGGCCGTCGATGGTGGCCAGGTCGCGCAGCAGGTGGATCAGGGCCTCGCGGCCGCCCAGGTCCTTGCCGTAGCTGGTCGAGTTCTCGGCCACCAGGCAGACCTCGGAGACGCCCTGGCCGGCCAGCCAGGCGACCTCGTCGAGGATCTCGGTCGGGCGCCGGGAGCGGAACCGCCCCCGGAACGACGGGATGGCGCAGAACGAGCAGTCCCGGTCGCACCCCTCGGCCAGCTTGACCAGGGCCACCGGCCCACGGGCCGGCGCCCGGGCCGGGAACGCCGCCCCGGCCGGGGTCGGGAACACCATCGGCAGCGCCCGTCGTCCTGCCGGGACGAGGGAGGGAAGGCCGGGGGCCGCTGGCACCGGCGCCGCGGTGCCGTTCGGGATCCCGTGGCCGTTCAGGGACCCGGGGGCCCTGCCCAGCAGCTCGGGCAGCCGCCCGTAGTCGGCAAAGGGCACGATCGCGTCGGCCTCGGGGAGCTCGGCCCGCAGCTCCTCGGTGTACCGCTCAGCCAGGCACCCGGTGACCAGCACCGTCCGGGCCCGCCCCTGCTCCTTCAGGGCGGCCGCGTCCAGCACCGTCTCGATCGACTCGCGCTTGGCCGCCTCCACGAACGCGCAGGTGTTGACCACCACCGCGTCGGCCTGCTCAGGGTCGGCCACCACCCGGTAGCCGCTGGCCGCCAGCAGTCCGGCCGCGTTCTGGGAGTCGACCTCGTTGCGGCCGCACCCGAGGGTGACGATCGCCACCGTCTCCGGGGCGGGAGCGGCGGGGGCTGGTTCGGCTGGCGGCATTGGCCAAGCCTACCCGTCGGGCGACCCGGGGCTGGACTCGAGGCGGCCGGACTGGGTCTGGCGGACGAAGGTGGCCTTGTCCCAGGCTTCGGGGATGGTGGTGGCGTCGACGTAGCTCATGCCGGAGCGGAGGCCGCCGACCAGCTCCTGGACGATGCCGGCGACGGGGCCCTTGAGGGGGAACTCCATCTCCTCGCCCTCGGGGACGTACTGGTCGAGGGCGTCGCCGCGGCCCTCGATCTCGAGGCGGGCGGCGGCCGCGCCCAGGGAGGCCATGCCCCGGAAGACCTTGTACTCGCGGCCCTGGCGGCGGACGACCTCGCCCGGGCTCTCGGGGCGGCCGGCGAACAGGCCGCCGATCATCACCGTGCTCGCCCCGGCGGCGATCGCCTTGGCCACGTCGCCGGGGTGGCGGATGCCGCCGTCGGCGATCAGGGGGACGCCGGTCGCCTGGGCGACCTCGGCGCAGTCGAGGATGGCGGTGAGCTGGGGCACGCCGACCCCGGCGACCAGGCGGGTGGTGCAGGCGAAGCCGGGGCCGATGCCGCCCTTGACGGCGTCGGCCCCGGCCTCGGCCAGGTCGGCGAAGCCCTCGGCGGTGGCGACGTTGCCGGCCACGACCTGGCTGTCGGGCCAGGTCGCCTTCAGCTCCTTGACGGCGTCGATGGTGTGGTCGGCGTGGCCGTGGGCGACGTCGACGACCAGGGCGTCGACGTCGGCGTCGAGCAGGGCCTGGGCCCTGGCCAGGTAGCCGCCGCGCACGCCGAGGGCGGCCGCGACCCGGAGCCGGCCCTGGCCGTCGCGGGTCGCCTGGGGCAGGCGCTCGCGCAGGCCGATGTCGCGCAGGGTGATCAGGCCGGCCAGCCGGCCGTCGTCGCCGACCAGGGGCAGCTTCTCGATCCGGTGGCGGTCCAGCAGCTTGCGGGCCTCGTCCAGGTCGATGCCGGGCCGGGCCGTGACCAGCCGCTCGGCCGGGGTCATGGCCGAGGCGACGGTGTCGCCGGCGTCCGCGCGCATGTCGCGGGCGGTGAGGATGCCGACCGGCCGGCGCTCGGGGTCGACCACCACCAGGCCGGTGACGCCCAGGCGCCTGGCCTCGGCGGCGGCCTCGGCCACGGTCCGCTCGGGGGCGATGGTGTAGGGCTGCTCGATCACCTGGCCCAGGTAGCGCTTGACCCGCCGGACCTCCTCGGCCTGGGCGTCGACCGGCAGGAACCGGTGGAGCACGCCGAGACCGCCCAGCTCGGCCATGGCGATGGCCATGGGCGCGGTGGTCACCGTGTCCATGTTGGCCGAGACGATGGGGATGGCCAGCTCCACCCCGCGGGTGAAGCGGGAGCGGGTGGAGACATGCCGGCGTGAGCGGATGCTGGAGCGCCGCGGCACCAGCAGGACGTCCTCGAAGGTCAGCGCAAGGCGCGGTTGGTCGGTCATACGCCAAGGCTAGCCAGGTCGGTGGTCGCCGGCCATGCCGTCGATCAGCTCGCGGAGGATGTCGACGTGACCGGCGTGGCGGGCCGTCTCCTCGATCATGTGGATCAGGACCCAGCGCATCGTGACCGCCTCCCCGAACCAGGCGGTGCCGGTGTCCTCGACGTCGAGCTCGGCGATGACCTGGTCGGCGGCGGCCCGGGCCCGGCCGTAGAAGGCCAGGATGTCCTCGGTCGTCTCGTCCGGCCGGACGCGCAGGTCGGCGTCGGGGTCGTCGTCATCGAACGGCAGCGGCTCGGTCTCGCGGCCGAAGGTGTCGCAGAACCAGCCGTACTCGACCGCCGCCAGGTGCTTGACCAGGCCGAGCAGGCTGGTCCCGGAGGGAACCATCGGCCGGCGCAGGTCGTCGTCGCCCAGGCCCTCCAGCTTCCACAGCACCGCGTCGCGGTGCCGGTCCAGGCTGACCTTGAGGCTCTCCTTCTCCGCGCCGGTGAACGGCACCCGGATGACCATCGAAGCGTGCTCCCTCTGCTAGTCCAGCGATCTGCTCTTGGGGGTGAACGTGTGCCGCCAGATGCTGCCGGAGCGGTCGGCCACGCCCAGGTTCTTCCCGTTGACGGTCAGGCGGACCCCGGCCGGGTAGCCGAGGACCAGGGTCAGGCTGCGCCTGGCCGTGAAGGTGCGGCGCTGGCGCGGCCCGGGGGTGCCTTCGAAGGCGACCCGGCCGTCGGCGGTGACCCGGGTCCAGGAGGCGCCGGCGTAGCGCAGGGTGACGGTCACGTCCCGGGCCGCCGGGGCGGGGGTGGCCGGCTGGGCCGATCCGGCCGCGGCTCCGGTGGTCCTGGCCGGGGTGGTGACGAAGGCGGGCTGGGTGTCGCCGGGGTCGGGCGCCGGCCGCAGCAGCCCCCACAGGGACACCAGCAGGATGATGGAGACGCAGACGATGGCCACGGCCAGCCAGCTGCGCCCGCGCCGGCCCGACTCGAGCCCGCCGATTGCTTGGGGGGCATGCTCGAACAGGGGCGCCTCCGGCGTCTCCTGGGCCCGGTAGGCCTCCAGCAGCGGGGCCGGGTCGATGCCCAGGTAGCCGGCGTAGGAGCGCAGGAAGCCCTTGGCGTAGACGCTCCCGCCGAGGTCGCCGAACCGCTCCTGCTCCAGGGCCTCCAGGTAGCTCGACCGGATCCGGGTCGCGACGGCGGCGTCGTCGAGCGACGTGCCCTGCGCTTCCCGGGCCGAGCGCAGCGCTTCGCCGATGGTGCGCAGCCGGGTCACCCCTCCGTCCGAACATATCGGGGCAAAGCGGAGAATCGCCTCCGTAGTTCAGCGGATTCTGACCCGAAGGGCGGGCGACGGCAACCTACTCGCCGACGATCTCGCCATAGGTCTCCTCGCGGCCGCGGAGCCCCTGCAGCTCCTCGACGGTCATCAGCACGTCGCGGGGCTTGGAGCCCTCCGACGGCCCGACCACGCCCCGCTCCTCGAGCTGGTCCATGATCCGGCGGGCCCGGGAGAACCCGACCTTCATCTTGGACTGGAGCATCGAGGTGGAGCCGAGCCCGGAGCGGACCACGATCTCCATGGCCTGGGTGAGGAGCGGGTCCTCGTCGCCGTCGTCGTCCTCGCTGGCCGACCTGCCCTCGGCGACAACGCCCGGCTGGTAGGCGGCCTGCTGCTGGGCCTTGCAGTAGGCGACGACCGCCTCCACCTCCTTCTCGGTGATGAAGGCGCCCTGGATCCGGCGGGGCTTGGAGGTGCCGCCGGGCAGGTAGAGCATGTCGCCGTGGCCGACCAGCTTGTCGGCCCCGCCGGCGTCCAGGATGACCCGGGAGTCCTGGGCGCTGGCCACCATGAAGGCGATCCGGCTGGGGATGTTGGCCTTGATCAGGCCGGTGACCACGTCCACCGACGGCCGCTGGGTGGCCACCACCAGGTGGATGCCGACCGCCCTGGCCATCTGGGCGATGCGGCAGATGGCGTCCTCGACGTCGCGGGGGGCGATCATCATCAGGTCGGACAGCTCGTCGATCACGACCACGATGTAGGGCAGGGTCGGGCGCTCCTGGGTGCCGTCGGGCCGGCCCTCGTCGTCCAGGCTGGCCGAGGGCAGCGGCGGCAGGGTGCCCTCCTTGGCCGCCTTGTTGTAGGCGGCGATGTTGCGGACCCCGGCGATGGCCAGGGTCTCCAGGCGCAGCTCCATCTCCCGCACCGCCCAGGCCAGGGCCTCGCTGGCCCGCTTGGGGTGGGTGACCACCGGGGTGATCAGGTGGGGCACGTTCTCGTAGTGGGTCAGCTCGACCCGCTTGGGGTCGATCAGGATGAGCCGGACCTCGTCGGGCGGGTTGCGCATCAGCAGGCTGGTCACGAGCACGTTCAGGCAGACCGACTTGCCCGACCCGGTGGACCCGGCGATCAGGACGTGGGGCATCTCGGCCAGGTTGGCCAGGACCGGCTCGCCGCCGATGTCCTTGCCCAGGGCGACCGTGAGCGGGTGGCGCCCGTCGTCCTTGCCGCTCTTCCCGTCCTTGACCGTGCCCAGGATGTCGCCGAGGGTGACCAGCTCGCGGTCGCGGTTGGGGACCTCGATGCCGATCGCCGACTTGCCGGGGATGGGGGCGATGATGCGCACGTCCGGCGAGGCCAGGGCGTAGGCGATGTCGTGGGAGAGGCCGATCACCCTGGCCACCTTGGTCGCCGGGCCGAGCTCGACCTCGTAGCGGGTGACGGTCGGGCCCCGGGTGTAGCGGGGCACCTTGGCGTCGACGTCGAACTGCTCCAGGGTCCGCTCCAGGACCTTCTGGGTCTCGTCCAGCCGGCGGGGGTCGACCGGGCGGGCGTGGCCCTGGCGCAGCAGCGACTCGGGCGGGGTGGTGTAGGCGCCGCCGGCCTTGGCCTGCAGGGTCATGGCCATCTGGACCGCGTCCCCGGCCCCGGGCAGGTCGGCCGGGGCGATCGGGGGCGGCGGGGCCTTGAGGGCGGCCGCCTCGTCGCGGTCCTCGGCCCGCAGGTCGGCCGTGTCCCTGGGGCCTGGGGCCGGCGCGCCCACGACCACCTCGATGGTGTCGTCGGGGTCGGGCTCGGGGGGCGGCTCGGCCTTCTTGCGGCCGCGCCGCTTGGGCGGGGCCTCGCCGGAGTCGACCGGCTCGACCACCTCGGGCGGGGCCGGCGGGGGCGGCGGGGGCGGGGGCGGGGCGGTCAGGGCGGAGCCGGCGACCCGGCCCATGGAGCCTATCCCCCGGCCCACGGCCGCCACCGAGGTCCGGGTGCTGATCAGGGTCCCGAGGAACAGCACGCAGGCGAACATGGCGCCGGCCCCCCAGGTGGACAGCAGCCGGGCCAGGGGGGCGGCGATGATCGCCCCGACCAGCCCGCCCGACTCCTGCAGGACCGCCGGGGCCGAGCTGGCCGGCGGGGCGCCCCTGGACAGGTGGAGCAGGCCGAGCCCGCCCACGAGCACGGCCAGCAGCCCGATGGTGACCCGCCCGGCGACCATGTCGTCCTTGGCCGACGGCCGCCAGAACAGGGCCAGGGCCAGCCCGCCGACCAGCAGCGGCACCGCGTAGGCGCCGTAGCCGAACAGGCCGCGGAACAGCAGGGCCATGAACACCCCGAGCCGGCCCCCGTC
This sequence comes from uncultured Actinomycetes bacterium, assembly GCA_937881255.1. Classification (GTDB taxonomy): domain Bacteria; phylum Actinomycetota; class CALGFH01; order CALGFH01; family CALGFH01; genus CALGFH01. The sequence continues at coordinate 3,299 of CALGFH010000365.1, read as the reverse complement.
CTCGAACCAGATCCCGAGGGCCAGCACCAGGGCGAACACGACCAGGAAGACCCCCTGGATGTCGCCCTTGTGGGGCGACAGGGCCTTGCGGGAGCTCTGGCCGACCCGCTGGGTGCGGGTCGTGCTCTTGGCCGCCGGCCGCCGGCTGCGGGCGGGCGCGGGCCGCCGGGTCTGTGGTCGCCGGGTTCGCGCCTTGGCCATCCCTAGACCTCCATCACCGTCGGGATGATCACCGGGCGGCGCTGGGTGCGCTCCTTGAACAGGGCCGAGGCGGCCGAGCGCATGTGCTGCTTGACGATCATGGGGTCGTTGACGCCGTCGGCGGCGGTGCGCTCCAGGGCGTCCAGCACCCGGGCCTTGGCCTCCTCGATCAGGTCGCCGGACTCCGGCTCGTAGACGAACCCGCGGGTCACGATGTCCGGGCCGGCCAGGACCTTGCCGGTCTGGGACTCGATGGTGACCAGCACGTGCACGAAGCCCTCGCCGCCGAGCTTGCGCCGGTCGCGCAGCACGGCGTCGCCGACGTCGCCGATGCCGAGCCCGTCGACCATCACCATGCCGGCCCGGACCTGGCCGGCCCGGCTGGCCTTGCCGTCGGCCAGCTCGACCACGTCGCCGTCCTCGCAGATCAGGATGCGCTCGCGCGGCACCCCGGTCGAGGCGGCCAGCCGGGCGTGCTTGGCCAGGTGCCGGTACTCGCCGTGGACGGGCACGAAGTTGCCCGGCCGCAGGGTGGACAGCAGCAGGGTCAGCTCGCCCTGGGCGGCGTGGCCGGACACGTGCACCCGGGCGTTGCCCTTGTGGTAGACGTCGGCCCCGAGCCGGGCCAGGTCGTTGATGGTGCGGTAGACGGCGGCCTCGTTGCCCGGGATCAGCGAGGAGGACAGGACCACGGTGTCGCCGGGCTCGATCCGGACCCACTTGTGGTCGCGGCCGGCCATCAGGGTCAGGGCCGAGAACGGCTCGCCCTGGGAGCCGGTGCACAGCACCACCGTGCGCGCCGGGTCGGTCGAGGAGAGGTCCTCCATGGGGATCAGCAGGCCGGCCGGGATGCGCAGGTAGCCGAGGTCGGAGGCGACCCGCATGTTGCGGATCATGCTCCGCCCGACCAGGGCGACCTTGCGGTCGAGGCGGGCCGCGGCGTCCAGGATCTGCTGGACCCGGTGGACGTGGCTGGCGAAGCAGGCGACCACGATGCGGCGCCGGGCGGCCTCGAAGATGTCCTCGAGGGCCCGGCCGACCTCGACCTCGGAGACGATGAAGCCGGGCTGCTCGGCGTTGGTGGAGTCCGACATGAGCAGGTCGATGCCCTCGGCGGCCAGCCGGGCCAGCCCGCCCAGGTCGGTCGGGCGGCCGTCGATCGGGGTCAGGTCCATCTTGAAGTCGCCGGTGTGCACGATCGTGCCGCCCGGGGTCCGCAGGGCCACCGCCATGCCGTCGGGGATCGAGTGCGACATGGCGTAGAACTCGAGGTCGAACGGGCCCAGGCTGGTCCGCTGGCCGCCCGCGACCTCGACCAGGGACGGGTTGAGCTGGTGCTCCTCGAGCTTGGCCGAGAGCATGGCCAGCGACAGCCTGGTCCCGTAGATGGGCACGTCGAAGTCGCGCAGGAAGTAGGGCAGCGCCCCCATGTGGTCCTCGTGGGCGTGGGTCAGGACCACCCCGACGACCCGCTCCGGCTCCTCGGCCAGCCAGGCGAAGTCGGGCAGGATGATGTCGACGCCCGGCTGGTCGGCGTCGGGGAAGGCCAGCCCGCAGTCGATCAGCAGCCGGGCCCCGTCGACCTCGACCACCGCGCAGTTGCGCCCGATCTCCCCCAGCCCGCCCAGGAACGCGACCCGGGTCACCCCAGGCGCCGCCGGCGGGATCGTGCGGTCGACCTCAGTCACGGGGTTCCAGTCCCACGCCGCTCAGCAGGCCGCGGGCGAACTCGACCTGGTCGGGGGTGGCGTCGACCAGCGGGGGGCGAAGCGGCCCGGCGGGCAGGCCGAGCAGGTTCATGCACGCCTTGAGCAGGATCGGGCTGGCGGTGGCGAACAGGCCCTCGAACAGCTCCAGGTGGCGCAGGTGCAGGTCGAGGGCGGTGGCGGTGTCGCCGGCGTCGAAGGCCCGCACCAGCTCCTGGAGGGCCGGCCCGACCAGGTGGGCGGCCACGCTGACCACGCCGACCCCGCCCACGGCGAGCAGCGGCAGGAGGTTCTTGTCGTCGCCCGAGTACTGCTCCAGCTGGCCGCCGGTCTCGCGCTGCAGGCGGCTGGCCGCGGCCATGTCGCCGACCGCGTCCTTGACCGCGACCACGTTGTCGAGCTGCTCGAACAGCCGGACCATGGTCGGCACCTCGATGGTGCAGGCGGTCCGCCCGGGGATGTTGTAGAGCATGCAGGGCAGGCCGGTGGAGCCGGCGATGGCCGAGAAGTGGGCGACCAGGCCGGACTGGGGCGGCTTGTTGTAGTAGGGCGTGACCAGCAGCAGCGACCCGGCCCCGGCCTTCTCGGCCAGGTGGGTGAGCTCGACCGACTCGGCGGTGGAGTAGGTCGAGGTGCCGGCCATCACCCGGTCGCCCCCGGCGACCTCGACGACCGCGGCCCAGAGGCGGGCCTTCTCGTCGGCGGTCAGGGTGGGCGACTCGCCGGTGGTGCCGGCCACGACCAGGGTCTCGGTGCCGGTGTCGAGCAGGTGGCGGGCCAGTCGCTGGGCGCCGTCGACGTCCAGGTTGCCGTCAGGGCTGAACGGGGTGGCCATGGCGGTGAGCACACGACCAAAGCGACCTGGCATAGCGGGTCCTCCGAGCGACGGGTATTCGGCCGTGACGGCCGGCAGCCCCACCCGGCCGGCAGCCACCGCCGATTCTACTCGGGCATCCACCCCCAACCGGGGATCTTCTCGCCCTCCGGGCCGCGGCCCCGAGGTCGTTAGTGGCTCGTTATCCTTCATTTGCTTATGTTTGCCTCTGTGAGTTATCGTCTACGCCAGCTTCCGCAGGCTGGCGAAGGGGTGAGGTAGATGGCCGAGCTGCGTGTGATCCCAAGCGAGCTCGAGCGTGCCGCCGGACGGCTGCAGGCCAGCGCCGACCAGGTCCGCTCGGTGGTCGGGGGCCTGCTCCCGGCCGTCGCCCTCGGCGGGGCCGCGCTCGGCGACGCCGCCCTCTTCGACCGGTTCCACCTCATGTGGTCCCGCTGGGCCACCGAGCTCGGCACCCTCGCCGACGACCTCACCGGCGCCGCCGGCCGCCTCCAGGCCGCCGCCGCCGAATACCGCTCCACCGACCACACCGCGGTTCCCCCACCCACCCACGCCCG
>CALGFH010000364.1 GCA_937881255.1 uncultured Actinomycetes bacterium | reverse complement strand
GATGTTGATCACCACGGTGAACCGCATCGTGGCCTCGATGCCGATGATGTTGATCACCACGAAGACCACATAGAAGACCGCCCACCAGGTCACCGGGCTGTTCCACCATGGCCCGCCGGCGATGTTGAACAGGCCGGTGACGATGTCGTGCATCAGGAAGCCCATCGCCCCCACGACCACGGCCGGGGTGATCACGTACTCCATGTTCTCGGCCAGCCCGGTGATGAACCCGCCCCACGGCCCCATGGCCGAGCGGGCGAAGGAGTAGGCGCCGCCGGTGTGGGGGAGGGCGGGTGACATCTCGGCGATGCTGAAGCACAGCCCGAAGTACATGATCGTGATCACGGCCATGGCGATCAGCAGCCCGCCGAACCCGCCGGCGTCCAGGCCCAGGTTCCAGCCGTAGAAGTCGCCGGAGATGACCGCCGCCACCCCCAGCGACCACAGCGACCAGAAGGCCGCGTGCCGGCGCAGCTGGCGCTTGCCGAAGTAGTCCTCGCCGGCCTCCTCGTAGCTCACCGAACCGACTCGGCGTCGCTCCTGGGCCACGTCGCAACCCCCTTGCTCGTCGCACGCGGCCGGGCCGCGCGCGGGAAGTTGTCTGACATTACTGGACGATGGGCGGATCGTAAGGGGGTGTATGCACCGAGTCAAGCTCCTTGACCCTGGCCGAGTTGTCTGACGTATACTCCTGGCCAGCATGCAGAGGCCACAGCGGGCGACCGGGGCGCGACCACGGCTGCGCTCGGTCTCGGTCCAGGACGAGCTCAAGCAGCGGATCGACCGGGGAGAGCTCCCCGCCGGGACCCGCCTGCCCTCCGAGCCCGAGCTGGCCGCCGAGCTCCAGGTGTCGCGGGCGACCCTGCGCGAGGCCCTCCGGGCGATGGAGCTCGAGGGCCTCCTCCGGCGCCGCCAGGGCTCGGGCACCTTCGTCGCCGAGCACCCCCGCATGGCCAACAGCCTGGACGTGAACTTCGGCGTCACCGACGCCATCCGGGCCGCCGGCATGACCGCCGGGATCGCCGACGGGCGCCACTGGGTGGAGCCGGCCTCGGCCGGCGAGGCGGCCCTGCTGGAGCTCGAACCGGGCCAGGACGTCCTGGTGATCGAGCGGCTGCGGACGGCCGAGGGCAAGCCGGTGGTGCTGTCCCGCGACCTGTTCCCGAGCCGGCTGGTCGAGGGCCGCGAGCGGGTCGTCCAGCAGATGCTTGAACGATCCATCTACGAGGTGCTGGAGCGGGACCTCGGCATCGTCATCCACCACGGCGTGGCCCGGTTCCGGCCGGTCCGGGCCGACCATGCCGTCGCCGGCCGCCTGGGGGTGCCCCGGGGTGAGCTGCTGCTCTACCTCTGGCAGGTCGACTACGCCCAGGACGGTGTCCCGGTCGTCTCATCGCACGAGTTCCACCTGGCCGACGCGTTCGATTTCACGGTGGTCCGGCGGGGCCCCGGAAGGAGGCTCACATGACGACAGCGTCCGCGACCACCTCGGTGGGCACGGCGATGCGCCTCAAGCGGGTGATCGACCCGGCCGGGGTCTCGGTCATCTGCGCCCTCGATCACGGCATGACCTCGCCGACGTTCCTGGAGCCGCTGGCCGACATCGGCGCCCGCACGGCCGAGGTCGTGGCCGGCGGGGCCAACGTGATCATGATGTCCAAGGGCATGATCCGGCTGGCCGAGCCGGCCTTCGCGCCCACGACCTCGCTGGCCCTGCTGCTCTCGGCCTCGGCCAACCCGGCCGACCCGGCGCCCGAGATCGTCCAGATCGCCCAGGTGGAGGAGGCCGCCCGCCTCGGGGCCGACGCCGTGGTGCTGTTCACCGCCCTGGGCGGCGAGACCGAGGCGGGGATGCTCCGCACCCTGGCCGGGATCGGCGCCGAGTGCGCGGCCATGGGCATGCCGCTGATCGCCGAGGCCGAGTTCCCGACCACCTACGCCGCCGTCGAGCAGCTCAAGGAGCAGTACGGCTTCGAGTACCTGCGGCGCAACGTGCGCCTCTGCGCCGAGCTGGGGGCCGACATCGTCAAGACGAACTGGCCGGGCGACGGCGACGCCTTCGCCCGCCTGGTCGAGGCGGCCGCCGGGATCCCGCTGGTGCTGGCCGGCGGCTCCCGCCTCGGGGACCGGGAGCTGCTCGCCCGGATGGAGGCGGCCACCGCGGCCGGCGGCATCGGCTGCTCGGTCGGCCGCAACATCTTCATGCACCGCTCCCCTGAGGCCATCACCCGGGCCCTGTCCCGGGTCATCCGGGAGCGCTGGAGCGCCGACAAGGCCTACGACGAGCTCCAGGACCGGGCGCAGGAGGACACGCCGTGAGGGCGGCCTTCATGACCGGCCGGAACCAGGTCGAGGTCCGGGAGGCCGACGAGCCGGCGCTCGACCCCCGCGGAGCCATCCTGCGGGTCGAGGCCTGCGGCATCTGCGGCACCGACGCCCGGACCTTCTTCAACGGCGACCCGCGGGCCCCGGCCCCCTGGGTCCTGGGCCACGAGCCGGTCGGCATCCTGGAGCGGGTCGGGCCCGACGCCACCCTGCCGCCCGGGGTGGCGGCCGGCGGCCGGGTGTTCCTGGGCTCGATCCTTTCTTGTAATCAGTGCCTGCAGTGCACCGACGGGCGCCAGAACCTCTGCGAGCACCACCTGCTGTACGGCTACGACCCGTTCCCGGGAGCCTATGCCGAGCTGGCCGCCGTGCCCCCGATCGCCATCGCCAACCTCATCCCCCTCCCGCCCGACCTGCCCCCGGAGCTGGCCACGGTGGTCGACCCGTTCGCCTGCGCCCTCAACGGGATCGAGGTCCTCGACGTCGGCCTCGGCGACACCGTGCTGATCCTCGGCGCCGGCCCGATCGGCTGCTGGCAGGCGGTCATGGCCCGGGACCGGGGGGCGGGCCGGGTGTTCCTGTGCGACGTCAACCGCCACCGGGTCGAGCTGGCCCTGGAGGCGGTGGGCGGGTTCGTGGACGGCGCCTGGGTCGCCGGCGACGACAACGGCCTGGCCGGCCTGCTGGAGCGGACAAGCGGGACCGGGGCCGAGCGGATCAGCGTGGCCGCGCCCTCCAAGCAGGCCCAGCAGGCGGCCCTGGAGATGGCGGCCAAGCGGGCCCGGGTGGTCTACTTCGCCGGCCTGCCCAAGCACGACCCGGTGAGCGCGCTCGACATGAACCAGCTCCACTACAAGGAGCTGGCCATCCTGGGCGCCTACGGGGCCACCCAGCGCCAGTACCGGATCACCATGGCCTACCTGGACCGGCGCCGGGACGAGCTGGCCCCGGTCGTCACCCACCAGTTCCCGCTGGACAAGATCGGCGAGGCGTTCGAGACGATCCGCTCCGGCGAGGGCCTCAAGATGGTGGTGGTGCCATGACCGGGCCGTACGTGATCGGCTGCGACGTCGGCAGCCAGGGCACCAACGCCGCCCTGTACGCCGCCGACGGGCGGCTGGTGGCCTCAGCCTACGAGCCCTACGACGTGTCCTATCCGCACCCGACCTGGGCCGAGCAGGACCCCCGCCTGTGGACGGCCGCCCTCTACGCCGGCATCGCCCGGCTGCTGGCCGAGGTCCCGGAGGGCCCGTCGGCGGTCAAGGGGCTGTCGTTCGGGTCGCAGCTGGACGGGATGGTGGTGTGCGACGCCGGCGGCGAGCCGCTGCGCCCGGCGATGATCTGGATGGACCGGCGGGCCGAGCCCCAGGCGGCCGCGGTCGCGGCCAAGCTCTCGCCGGCCGACTTCTACCACCACACCGGGGCCAACCTGGACTCCTCCCACGCCGTCTTCAAGGCCCTGTGGGTCCGCGACCAGGAGCCGGAGGTGTTCGCCAAGGCCGTCCACCTGATGCCGCCGGGGTCGTACGTGCTCCGCGAGGCGGCCGGGGTGCTGGCCGTCGACTGGTCCAACGCCTCCTCGCTGGCCCTGCTCGACCCCCGCACCCGGGCCTGGTCGGCCCCGGTGGTCGACGCCGTCGGCATCGACCCGGCGATGCTCCCCGAGCTGGCCCCCGGGACCCAGGCCGTCGGGCCGGTCACCCGGGCCTTCGCCGAGCGGACCGGCCTGTCGCCGGACACGGTGGTGGTGGTCGGGGCCGGGGACGAGATGGCGGCCACCCTGGGGGCCGGCGTGTTCGCCCCCGGCGAGGTGTGCGACGTGGCCGGCACGGCCGAGCCGGTCTGCGCCGCCTCCGCCGCCCCCGGCGAGGACCCGGCCATGCTGGTCGAGTGCCACCCCCACGCCGACCCCGACGTCTGGCTGCTGGAGAACCCCGGGTTCGTCTCCGGCGGCAACCTCCGCTGGTGGCGCGACCAGTTCGCCCCGGTCGAGCGCGACGCCGAGGCCAACGGCCAGGGCGACGCCTACGACCTGCTCACCGGCCCGGCCGCCGAGGTGCCCCCCGGGGCCGAGGGCCTGGTCTTCCTCCCCTGCATGCAGGGGGCCATGGCCCCCGAGTGGAACGGCGCCGCCCGCGGGGTCTTCTACGGCCTCACCCTGGCCCACACCAGGGCCCACATGACCAGGGCCCTGCTGGAGGGCAGCGCCTTCGCCCTGCGCGACATCCTCGAGGGCATGGGCAGCGCCGGCCTCGACGTCCGCCGCCTCACCATCGTCGGCGGCGGGGCCAAGGGCCCGCTCTGGCGCCAGATCAAGGCCGATGTCACCGGCCTCCCGGTGCGGGTCCCGACCAGCGTCGAGACCACCGCCACCGGCGCCGCCATCCTGGCCGCCGTCGGCGCGGGCGTCCACCCGAGCGTGGCCGAGGCGGTGTCCGCCTTCGTCGACTACCAGCCCGACGAGCACGTCCCCGACCCCGAGCGGCACCAGCGCTACACCGAGGCCTACCACCGCTACCGCGAGGTCTACTTCGCCCTCAAGCCGGTGTTCGAGCGCTCCGAGCCGGGGAGATGAACAGCTCGACCCGGTTGCGGCCGTTCCCCTTGGCCGCGTAGAGGGCGTGGTCGGCGGCGCGGATGAGGGTGTCGGCGTCGCCGGCGTCGTCGGGGACGGTGGCCACGCCCAGGCTGGCCGTGACCGGCTGGCTGATCTCCGAGAGGCCCAGGCTGGCCACGGCCACCCTGACCTTCTCGGCGACCACCACCGCCTGGTCGCGCCCGGTGTCGGGCAGCAGCAGCTGCAGAGCTGCACGGGCACGGGCTGACAGGCCTCCCAGGTGGACGTCCCTGAATCATCGGCTGCGCCCTGGGCGCAGGTTAGGCTTGTCCCTCCATCGTGGAGACGAGCGGGAGGAGCGGCATGGAGGCGGTTCGGGGTCCCATTCGCGCGGTCGGCCGGGTTGCCCTGGCCGCGATGTTCATCAGCGGCGGCGCCGACGCGCTGCTGGAGCCCGGCCCCCGGACGGCCAAGGCGGAGGAGCTGGGCGTCCCCCTGGACCCGGAGCTGGCCGTCCAGGCCAACGGCGCGGCCATGCTGGCCGCCGGCGCCGCCCTGGCCCTCGGCATCCGGCCCCGGCTGGCCGCGGCCGTGCTGGCGGGCTCGCTGGTGCCGACGACCCTGGCCGGGCACCCCTACTGGAAGCTTGAGGACCCGGCCGCGCGGCGCCAGCAGCGCATCCACTTCTTCAAGAACGTCGGGCTGTTCGGCGGCGCGCTGCTGGTGCTCAGCGAGCGCCCCCGCCCCAGGCGGCGACGACCGCCTCGACGTCGAACGGCATCAGGTTGAGCGGGGGACCGGAGGCCGCCTTCCGGTTGCCCTCGACGATCCTGGCGTTGATGTCGGCCACGATCCGCCGCACCTCGGCCTCCGAGCCGGCCCGGGACGCGGCCTCCAGCGCCTCCTCCGCCTCCTTGCGCAGCGCGATCGTCGGCGGCAGGTAGGCGAAGTGCTCGCGCCGCAGCTTCTGCTTGACCCACCACAGCTCGTCGTGCGGCTTGTCCAGGTCCTCGATGGGCTTGCCGGCCCCGGGCAGGTTGTCGAACTCGCCCCGTTCCGTGGCCTCCCGGATCTGCCGTTCGACCCAGGTCTCGAACCCGACCCCGGGCGGCTTGCGCTCGCTCATGGTATGAGTCTACAAAGCCCCACGCTGCCATGAGGGAGGTCAGCACATGGCCACGAAGAAGCAGGTCAAGGCCGCCAAGAGCAACGTCAAGAAGGCGCAGGCCGGCGCCAAGAAGCAACGCTCGATCGCCAGCATGCCGGCCAAGACCCGCTCCGAGCTGGGCAAGCAGGGCGCCGCGGTCGCCCAGCGCAAGCGCACCGGCGGCTCGTCCCCCAAGACCCGCCAGGAGCTCTACGAGGAGGCCAAGCGCCGCAACCTCCCCGGCCGTTCCAAGATGGGCCGCGCCGAGCTGGCCCGCGCCCTCGGCCACAAATGAGGGCGGCCGCCCGGCGCGGCCATCCGGGGGTTACGACTGCGGCTGGGTGATGTTGACCATCCAGGGGATGCCGAACCGGTCCACGCACATGCCGAACTCGTCGCCCCACATCTGCTTCTCCAGGGGCATCGTCACGGTGCCGCCGTCCGACAGCTTCGACCAGTAGCCGCGCAGCTCGTCGGCGTCCTCGCCGCTGAGGCTGATGGAGATGTTGTCGCCGGGGTTGCGCTCCATCTCGGGCGGGGTGTCGGAGGCCATCAGCGTGAAGCCACGCTCGGTCTCGAGCTGGGCGTGCATGACCTTGTCGGCGTCCCTGCCCGGCGCGCCGAACTCACCGAAGGTGTTCACGGTCAGCTCGCCGCCGAAGACGTCCTTGTAGAACTCCATGGCCTGGCGCGCGTTGTCCTTGAAGCCGATGTACGGGTTGAGTCGAGCTGCCATCTGCCCCTCCTTGGTGTGGCCGCCTGAACCCGGGAAGCCTACCGCGGACCCGTGACCACCGACACCGCCTCCGGGACGCTCATGGCCAGGCCCTCCCGCCAGGCACGCCTGGCCGCGTCCTCGGTCAGGTGGGCGCCGGCCTCGGCCGCGGGATCGCCCTCGAGCATGCCCCCGAAGCCGGGGGTCGGGCCGCCGCCGGCCAGGTCGCGCATGCGCTCGGCGGCGCCGGCCATCCGGATGGCGTCGGTGTGGCGGCCCTCCCAGGTCAGCAGGAACGCCAGGTCCAGGAAGGCGAGGGCGATCCCGGTGGCGTTGTCGGCCTCGCGGAACAGCTCGAGGGCCTCAAGGGCGGTGGCGCGGGCGTCGTCCGGGCGGCCGGCGCGGCCGGAGGCGAAGGCCAGCCAGATCAGCCCGAAGGCGAGGTTGAGGCGGTCGTCCATCCGGCGCCAGATCGCCGTCACCTCCTCGATCCGGGCGATCACGCGCTCCCAGGCACCGGCCATCGCGTCCGGGACCACCTGCATCACCAGGACCCTGGCCGCCCCGGGCTCGTCGCCGACCTGACGGAACAGGGCGAGGCTCTCGTCGAGCAGGCCGGCGGCGGACTCGAGGTCGTGCTCGCCGGCGGCGACGAACGACCGGTTGTAGAGGGCCTCGGCGAGGCGGGCCGGGTCGCCGAGCTCCCGTTCGATCCCCAGGGCCTCGTCGTAGAAGCCACGTGACGCCCCCCGGTCGCTCCACCACGCGATCCCGCCCGCCCCGGCCAGGGCCTTCGCCCGGGCCGCGGTCGGGGCCTGCCCTGACGGCATGGCCAGGGTCTCGTCGAGCCACTGGCGGCCCTCGGCCAGGTGCCCCCGCTGCTGCCAGAAGCGCCACAGGGCTCCGGCGGCCGCCTGGGCCGGGCCGGCCTCGCCCTGGTCGATGGCCCAGCGGAGGGCCGTGCGGAGGTTGGCGTGCTCGGCCTCGCAGCGGTCCAGCCACTCGCCCTGGTCGGTGGCGGTGAGGTGGGGCTCGGCGTCCACGGCCAGGCTGAGGTAGTGCTCGGCGTGGCGCCGGCGGACCAGCTCGAGCTCGCCGGCGGCCTCCAGCCGCTCGTAGCCGAACTCCCGGATCGTCTCCAGCATCGAGAACCGCGACGGGTGCCCGGGCGGCTCGGTTCTGCGGATCAGCGACTTGTCCACCAGCGAGGTCAGCCCGTCGAGGGCGTCCACCCCGAGCTCCTCCGGGTCGCACACCGCCTCGGCCGACTCGAACGCCCAGCCCCCGGTGAACACCGACAGCCGGGCGAACAGGCGGCGCTCGACCGGGTCGAGCAGGTCGTAGCTCCAGGCGATGGCGGCCCGCAGGGTCCGCTGGCGCTCGGGCACGCTGCGTGACCCGGAGGTGAGGATCGACAGCCGCGACTTGAGGCGGGCCAGGATCTGCTCGGGCGTGAGCACCTTGGCCCGGGTGGCGGCCAGCTCGACGGCCAGGGGCAGGCCGTCCAGCCGGGCGGTGATCTCGGCGACGACCGGGGCATTCTGCTCGGTCAGCGCGAACCGGGGGCTGGCCGCCTGGGCCCGATCGGCGAACAGCCGCACCGCCTCGACCTCGGTGAGCGCGGCCAGGTCCCGGGGGAGCCGCTCGGGGTCGGGAACCTGGAGCGGCGGGACCGGATACTCCTGCTCGCCACGGAGCGACAGCACGACCCGGGAGGTGACCAGCGTCCGCAGCTTGGGCGCGGCCGTGAGGAGCTCCTCGATCACCGGGCCCGCCTCGGCGACCTGCTCGAAGTTGTCGACCACCTGGAGGAGCTCACGGTGGCGGAGATGGTCCTTGACCCCGTCGAGGATCGGGCGCTCGGGCGACTCCGGGACCCCCAGCGCGTTGGCCACCGCCGCCGGGACCAGCGCCGGGTCGGTCACCGGGGACAGGTCGACGAAGCAGGAGCCGTCCCGGTACTGGGGGAGCAGGTCGGTGGCCACCCGAAGGGCCAGCCGGGACTTCCCTGACCCCCCGGGCCCGGTCAGGGTGAGCAGGCGGGTACGGCCGAGGAGCCGCTCCACCTCGGCGATCTCCTCCTCCCGGCCCACGAACGAGGTGAGCTGCGGCGGCAGGTTGCTCGGCCTGGCGTCCGGCGTCCTTGGAGCCGGGAAGTCCGCGGGGAGGCCCTCGACGACCAGCTGGTGGAGCCGCTCCGGGCCCGCGATCCCGCGCAGGTGGTGCGCGCCCAGGTCGCGGAGGGAGGTGCCGGCCGGGAGGGCGTGCTGGACCAGCCCCCGGGTGGCGTCCGACAGGAGCACCTGCCCACCGTGGGCGGCGTCGGCGATCCGGGCCGCCCGGTGCACGTCGATGCCGGCGTAGTCGTCCCCGCCCAGGGCCCCCTCCCCGGTGTGGGCCCCCATCCGGACCCGCACCGGCGGGCCGGGCGACCAGTCGTTCGCGGCCAGGCCCCGCTGGGCCGCGGCGGCCGCCCCGACCGCCCCGGCCGGGCTGCGGAACACGGCGAAGAAGGCGTCCCCGTGGGTGCTGACCTCGATCCCGCCGCCGTCGGCGACGGCCCGCCGGATGATCGCCGCGTGCTCGTCCAGGACCGCCGGGTACCGGTCGCCAAGCTCCTGGAGGAGGCTGGTCGAGCCCTCGATGTCGGTGAACAGGAAGGTCACGGTCCCGGTCGGCAGGTCGGTCATCCGATGACTCTATGCTGCGGGTGCCCGATCGCGTACTCGACCTCGGGGAGGGTGACGTTGCTGCTGGAGCGCAAGAACGCCGTGATCTACGGAGGGGCCGGGTCGGTGGGTGCCGCCGTGGCCCGTGCCTTCGCCCGCGAGGGCGCGCGGGTCTTCCTCGCCGGCCGCACCCGCGCCACGCTCGACCAGGTGGCCGAGGAGCTCTCCGGCTCCGGAGGGTCGGTCGAGACGGCGGAGGTCGACGCGCTCGACCAGCGGGCCGTGGACGAGCACGCCGACGCCGTGGCCGCCAGGGCCGGCGGCATCGACGTGTCCTTCAACGCCATCAGCCACGGCGACGTCCACGGCGTCCCCCTGCTCGAGCTGTCCCTGGAGGACTTCGCCCGCCCGATCACCGTCGCCATGCGGTCGCAGTTCCTGACCACCAGGGCGGCCGCGCGCCACATGACCAGGCAGGGGTCGGGCGTGATCATGGCCATCACGGCCACCACCGCCCGCCCGGCCCTCCCCGAGGTCGGCGGCACCGGCGTCACCTTCGACGCCATCGAGAGCCAGTGCCGCCAGTGGGCCCGCGAGCTGGGCCCCCACGGCGTCCGCGTCGTCTGGCTCCAGACGACCGGCCTCCCCGAGGCCCTCGCCGACGGGATCCATCCCGCCTACGGCGCCGGGCCGGCCGACGGCATGACCCGCGCCGAGCTGATCGCCTGGATGCGGCGGAGCACCCAGCTGAACCGCCTGACCTCCCTGGCCGAGCTCGGCGACGTGGCCGCCTTCATCGCCTCCGACCACGCCGCCGCCATGACCGCCACCGGCGTGAACCTCACCTGCGGCCACGTCCCGGCGAGGTAGCGTCAGGGAGTGAGCTGGATCCAGCTGGCCGTGGAGGGCACGCCGTCCTGGTCGACCAGGAACAGCATGTACCAGCCGGGTGGGGCGAGGTTGGGGTTGGCCGGCACCGCCGCCTGCAGGGTGTCGCCGGCCCGCGAGGTGATGGGGAGGTCGACCAGCCGCTGGCCGCTGTCGAAGGAGTGGGTGGTGACGCCGTTCTTGACCAGCGACACCCAGCGGATGGCGCCGGCCTGCGGGGTGGTGATCGTCACCGTCTCGCCGTAGCCGGCGGTCGCCGGCGCGGCCGCGAGCTGGGGCCGTGGCCCCCGGAACAGGTAGGGCGGGCTGAACACCTCGAGCCGCATCTCCTCCTGCGGGTCGGGGGGCTCCCAGGCCACCTGGGAGCCACCCTCGGGGTTGCCGCCGGCGGCCACCACCCGGCCGTCGGCCAGCAGCAGGGCGGTGGAGTGGTACAGCCGCGGCACGGTCGCGGCCGCCATCAGGCTCCAGCTGTCGCTGGCCGGGTCGTAGATCTCGGCTTCGAGCCTGGCCAGCGGCTGGTCCTCCTGCTTGAGGGAGCCGCCACCCACGAACACGGTGCGGTCGGGCAGCAGGACCGCGTTGAGGTGCAGCCGCGGCAGCCCCATGGGGGCGGCGGCGACGTAGTGGGGGTCGCCCGCGGTCAGGTCGACGACGCTGACCGCGTCGGTGGCGTCGGTCTGATCGGCCATGCCGACGGGGCCGCCGCCGCAGATCAGGACCTGCTGGGCCTGGGCCGGCGGCAGGAGCACGCTGGCCGACTGGTTGCGGGTGTCCGGGGCCAGCAGGTCGGGGACCGGTTTGGTGGGAACGGGATTCTGGGTCAGGTCGAAGATGCACGGCTGGACATCCAGCGGGTCGTCCATCCGCCCCCCGGAGAAGAACACCCGTCCGTCGGCCAGGAGGAACAGGTGGGCGTACAGCGGCAGGCCGGGGAAGCCGGCCGCGAACTGCTGGACCTGCCAGGTGTTGGTGGCGGCCGAGTAGGTCTCCAGCGCCTTGTTGAGGCCGGTTCCGAACTCGTTTGTGCCGGTGGTGGCGAGAATCCTTCCGTCGCCGAGCGGGATCAGGGTCGGGTACCAGCGCCCATGCTCCATCGGGGCCGCGAAGGACCACTGCTGGGTGGTGAAGTCGAACACCGCGACGTCCTTGCGGCCCTTGAACGGGCCGTAGTCCAGGGTGCCCCCGGCCGACAGCATGCGGCCGTCGGGCAGGAACCCGTCGCCGCCGCAGAACAAGTCGAAGGGACGCCCATCGGCGGTCCGCAGCGTCGGCGGGTGGGTGAAGTCGTTGCCGGGGGGATCCCAGACCACGCTGGTGAAGATGCCCTGGTCCTCGTCGCCGAACAGCGGGCTGTCGAACCGCACCCCGCTGCTCCCCGAGCCGGCGAAGAACAGCACCTTGCCATCAGGCAGCAGCGCGGCATGCACCGCCAGGACCCCGGAGTGGAACGCCAGCAGCTCCCAGGCGCCGTCGCGGGCGGGATCGGGGTCGAGCTCCAGGAGCTGATACAGGCCGGCGTTCTTCTGCGCCGGGTTGTCGATCATGAAGGCGACCAGTTTGCGGGCGCCGCCGAGCTCGGTGGCGGCGAGGCCGCCGCCCTGGTTCTCGTGGGAGAACCAGTTCGGCACCCCCATCCACCGTCCCCAGCCGCCCTGCGGGTTCCCACCGGCATCGAGGTTCGTCCCGATCCGGTAGAAGGCCTGGTTCTGGCCGACGGCGTTGTCGACCTGGAAGACGACCAGGTCGCGGCCGGCGGCGTCGCCAGCGGTGCTGACGGCGACCCCGCAGCCCTGGTTCTCCCAGGAGAACCAGTCCGGCACGCCAATCCACGGCGTCCAGCCGGTGACGGTTCCGTCGGCGGCCAGGCCATGGCCGATCCGGTACAGGCCGGCGTTCTTCTGGGCAGGGTTGTCGACCATGAGGACAATCAGGTCGCGCTGGCCCTGGCCGTCGGGCGGCGTCACCGTCACGGCGACACCCTGGTTCTGGTGGGAGAACCAGTCCGGGACCGGGATCCATGGTGTCCAACCGCCGGTGACGGTTCCGTCGGCGGCCAGGCCGCGGCCGACCCGGAACAGGCCCTGGTTCTTGCCCGCGGGGGCGTCGACCATCGCCACCACCAGATCCTGACCGCCGTTGCCGCCCAGGTCGGCGAGGGCGATCCCGGCCCCCTGGTTCTGGTGGGAGAACCAGTCCGGGACCGGGATCCATGGTGTCCAACCACCGCTGACGGTTCCGTCGGCGGCCAGGCCGCGGCCGATCCGGAACAGGCCCTGGTTCTTGCCGGCGGGGGCGTCCACCATGGCCACCACCAGATCCTGGGCGCCGTTGCCGCCCAGGTCGGCGAGGGCGATGCCGGCCCCCTGGTTCTGGTGGGAGAACCAGTCCGGGACCGGGATCCATGGTGTCCAACCACCGCTGACGGTTCCGTCGGCGGCCAGGCCGCGGCCGATCCGGAACAGGCCCTGGTTCTTGCCGGCGGGGGCGTCCACCATGGCCACCACCAGATCCTGGGCGCCGTTGCCGCCCAGGTCGGCGAGGGCGATGCCGGCCCCCTGGTTCTGGTGGGAGAACCAGTCCGGGACCGGGATCCATGGTGTCCAACCACCGCTGACGGTTCCGTCGGCGGCCAGGCCGCGGCCGATCCGGAACAGGCCCTGGTTCTTGCCGGCGGGGGCGTCCACCATGGCCACCACCAGATCCTGGGCGCCGTTGCCGCCCAGGTCGGCGAGGGCGATGCCGGCCCCCTGGTTCTGGTGGGAGAACCAGTCCGGGACCGGGATCCATGGTGTCCAACCGC
>CALGFH010000363.1 GCA_937881255.1 uncultured Actinomycetes bacterium | reverse complement strand
GGTCGGGCGGCTGGACGGCCAGTACCTCCTCGACCAGGTAGCCGGCGATGGCGCGGTCGTCGCCGGCCAGGTCGGCCACGAACCGCCCTGGCTGGGGATGGTCGCGCATCGAGAGGGCGGCCAGCCGCAGCCCGGCCGCCCAGCCCTCGGTCCGCCGCCACAGCAGCTCCAGCTCGGTCCCGGACAGCTCGACCGCGTGGTCGGCCAGCAGCGCCGCCGCCTCTTCGAGGGTGAAGGCCAGGTCGGCCTCGCGGAGCTCGGTGAGCTGGCCGGCCACCCGCAGCCGGTGCAGGGCCAGGGGCGGGTCGGCGCGGCTGGACACGACCAGGCGGAGCTGGGAGGGGGCGTGCCGGAGCAGGAACCGGAGCTGGCCCATCACCGCCGGGCCGCCCGCCTCGTGCAGGTCGTCGAGGATCAGCACCACCGGGCGGTCGAGCTCCAGCAGGCCGCCGACGACGGCGCGCAGGAAGCTGTCGCCGATCTCGGCCTGCGGGTCGAGGCCGGCCAGCAGCCCGTCCGGCGGCAGGGCATCGGTCCCCTGCAGCGCGGCCAGCACCTGGGCCCAGAACCGCGGCGGGTGCTGGTCGCCCGAGCCGGCCCGCACCCAGGCCACCGGGCCCGGTGGCCCCGCCCCCGTGGCCCACGAGGTCAGCAGGAGGGTCTTGCCGTACCCGGCCGGCGCGGCCACCAGGGTCAGCGGCCCCTTGGCCCCCTCGTCCAGCAGGCCCAGCAGCCGCTGACGGGTCACCGGCCGCCAGCGCGGCACCGGCACCATCCGACTGGTGGCGAGCAGCGCCGTCGTGTCATTCGTGCCCGTCGCGTCCGTGAGCAACTCCCGGCTCGCCCGAACCCCCCACTCGCCTTGCTATTGACAGCCCGGGAAACTGTAGGAGGGGGGACGCAAGGCAAGCGCAAGGCGGGCGCAATCCCATGTCCCTGGAGATCACCCTCACCGGCCAGCTGGCGGCCGAGGCCGACGGCAACCGGGCCGACGCGACCGACCTGCCGGGACGGCAGGCGTCGATGGTGTTCGCCTACCTGGTGGCCGAGCGCGACCGGCCGGTGCCGTCCGAGGAGCTGGCCGAGGCGGTGTGGGGCGGGGCCCTCCCGCCCACCTGGCGGCCGGCCCTCCGCGGGGTCGTCAGCAAGGTCAGGGACTTCCTGGACCTGCTCGGCCTGCCCCCGGACGGCACCCTGACCAGCTCGTCCGGCTGCTACCGGCTGGCCCTGCCCGGCGAGGTGGCGGTCGACGTCGAGCTGGCCCAGGGCGAGGCCGAGGCGGCCCGGCGGGCGCTCGGCGCCGGTCAGTTCGACCGGGCCCTGGCCGCGGCCGGGCGGGCCCGGACGATCGCCGGGCGGCCGCTGCTGCCCGGTCACGAGAATGCCTGGGTCGAGGACCGGCGCGCCGCCCTCCACCGGCTGCTGGCCAGCTGCCTGGAGCTGCAGGTCGACGCCCACCTGGCGGCCGGGCAGGGTCCGCTGGCCGTCGGCCCGGCCACCGACCTGGTCGCCCTGGAGCCGTTCCGGGACTCGGCCCACCGGCGGCTGCTGGCCGCCCACCGCGCCGCCGGCGACCGGGGGGAGGCGCTGCGGGTCTACGACCGCTACCGCCGGGTGCTGGCCGAGGAGCTCGGGGTCGGGCCGTCCCCCGAGCTGGAGGCGGCCTACCTGGAGCTGCTCCACGCCGAGCCGGCCGGCGAGGCCCCGGCCCCGCCGGCCGCGCGGGTGCCGGCCGCCGGGGCCGCCGACGGCCCGCCGGCGCCCGCCCCGGTCCCGGGCCACTTCGTCGGCCGGCGGCCGGAGCTGCGCCGGCTCCAGGCGGCCTGGGACGAGGCCCGGGCCGGGCGGCGCCGGCTCGTGGTGGTGACCGGCGAGGCCGGCATCGGCAAGACCCGGCTGGCCACCGAGCTGGCCGCCCTGGCCGAGCGGGACCGGGCGGTCGTCCTGGCGGGACGCTGCGACCAGCACCTGGGCGTCCCCTACCTGCCCCTGCGGGAGGCGGTGGGACGGCACCTGGCCGCCTACCCGTCCGAGCGGCTGCGGGGCCTGCTCGGCCCCCGGGCGGCCGAGCTGGTCCGGTTCTGGCCCGAGCTGGCCTGGCGCCTGCCCGCCCTGCCAGCCGCCTCCCCCGCCGGGCCCGCCGACCCCCGCGACCCCTACCTGCTCCTGGAGGCCCTCACCGGGCTGCTGGAGGCGGTGGCCGTCAGCGCCCCGCTGCTGCTGCTGGTCGACGACCTGCACGGCGCCGACGAGGCCAGCCTCCTGCTGCTGCGCAGCCTGGCCGCGGCCAGCCGCCCGGCCCGCCTGCTGATCGTGCTGACCTGCCGGAACGACGAGCGCCGGCCCCGGGCCAGGCTGACCGCGGCCCTCGGCGACCTGGTCCGCGCCCCCGGGGCCGAGCTCGTGACGCTGGAGGGCCTCGGCGCCGGCGAGGTCGCCGAGCTGGCCACGGCGGCCGTCGCCCGGCCGCTCGGCCAGGGAGGTGAGGCCCTGGCCGAGGTGCTCCGCGAGCGCACCGGGGGCAACCCGTTCCTGGTCGGGGAGCTGCTGCGGCACCTGGCCGAGACCGGCGGCCTCGACGGCGCCGACGTCGCCGGGGTCGCCGCCGGGCCGGCCGCCGACGACGTGCCCGAGAGCGTCCGCTGGGTCGTCGGCCAGCGCCTGGCCCGCCTGGGCGGGCCGGTCGAGCACGTGCTCGGCCTCGCCGCCGTGATCGGCCAGCGGGCCGACCTGGCCCTCCTCCGGCGGGTGGCCGACCTCGGCTGGGACGACCTGCTGGCGGCGCTGGACACGGCGGTGACGGCCGGGCTGCTGGAGGAGCGCCCGGGCCCGCCCGGGGGGTACGCCTTCCACCACCCGATCGTCCGCGACCTGCTGTACCGGCGGCTGCCGGCCGGCGAGCGGGCCCGGGCCCACCGGCGGGCCGGCGAGGCCCTCGAGGAGCTCACCGGCGGCACCAGCCGCCTGGGGGAGCTGGCCGACCACTTCGCGCTCGCCGGCGCGCCGTTCGCCGACCGGGCGGCGGGCTACGCCAGCCGGGCCGGCGAGCAGGCCCAGGCCGAGCACCGCTACGAGGAGGCCGCCCGTCGCCACGGCCAGGCCCTGGCCGTCCTGGAGCGGGCCGGCGGCGCCGGGGCCGACCCGGAGCGCCGTGGCCGGCTGCTCTGTGGCCAGGCCGGCGCCTGGGCCGCGGCCGGCCAGACCGGCAAGGCGACCGAGGCCTACCTGGGCGCGGCCGACGCCGCCCGCGCCGCCGGCTCGGCCGACGGCCTGGCCCGGGCCGCCCTCGGGTTGGGCGGCCCGACCGGCTTCTGGTCGGTCGAGCTCGACCGGGCGGCCCCGGTCGGCCTGCTCGGCGAGGCCCTGGAGGCGGCCGGGCCCGGCGACAGCCCGACCCGGGCCCTGCTGCTGGCCCGCCTGGCCGGCTGGCGGGCCGTTGGCTGGCGCCTCGGGACCGGAGCACCCGGTGCCGGGACCGGGGAGCCGGCGCCGGCCGGGTTCGCCGAGGCGGTGGCCATGGCCCGCCGCCTGGGCGACCGCCGGGTCCTGGTCGCGGTCCTGGCCGACGAGGAGACGGCCTGGACCGGTGTCCTGCGGCCGGACGGGCCGGCCGCCGCCCTGGCCGCCTCGGCCGAGCTCGACCGCCTGGTCGCCGAGCTGGGCGACCACCACCTGGCCTACCAGGCGAGCCGGGCCCGGGCGGGCGCGCTGCTGGCCGCCGGCGACCTGGACGGGGTCGACCGGCTGACCGAGCGGGAGGCCAGGGCCGCCCAGGAGCGCCACCTCCCCCGCCACCTCTGGCTGTCGCTGCGGCTGCGCTCGGCCATGGCCATGCTCCGGGGCGACTTCCCGGCCAGCGAGCGGCTGGCCGAGGACGCCTACGAGCTGGGCCGGCACTCGATCGGCGCCGCCGCGGCCATGGCCCACGGCGCCCAGCTGGTGTTCCTGCGCTGGCTCCAGGGCCGCCCCGGGCAGGTGGAGGCGCTCCTGGACCGCCTGGCCGGCCAGCAGGCCTGGGCGGCCGACGCCTGGCCGCTGCTGCTGCCCCTGGCCTACGCCGGGCAGGGACGGGACGCCGAGGCCCGCCGGGAGCTGGACCGGGCGATGGCCGCGTTCCCCGGCGGCCGGCCGAGCACCACCGGCCTGGTCGCCCTGGTCGGCGCCTGCGCCCAGCTCGGCGACGGCGCCGCCGCCGGCCGGCTGTCGGCGCTGCTGAAGCCCTGGGCCGGGCACCACCTGGCCGCCGGCCAGACCTACCTGGGGGCGGCCGACCACCACCTGGGGATCCTGGCCGCGACCCCCGGGCGCTGGGAGGACAGCCTCGGGCACCTGCGGGCCGCCCAGGCCGCCCACGAGCGCCTCGGGGCCCGCCCCTGGCAGGCCCTGACCGCCCAGGCCCTGGCGGGCATGCTCCGTGGCCGCGACCGGCCCGGCGACCAGGCCCGGGCGGCCGCCATGGACTCGACCGCCAACGCCCTGGCCGGCCGCCTCGGCATGGACCTGCCAGGATGGGGCCGCCCGATCCTCGGCCCCCGCCCCTGACCGGGGCGCGACCACGGAGGTCCCCATGCTCCTGGCCAGCGAGCGCCGGCTGATCGCCGACCACGGACGGCGCATGACCGCCGACCGCCTGGTCGTGGGGACCTCGGGCAACCTCAGCATCCGGGCCGGCGACCTGCTCGCCGTCACCCCCAGCGGCCACGCCTACGAGACCCTCACCCCGGAGCTGGTGGGCGTCCACCGCCTGGACGGCGGCGCGGTCGACGCCCCCCTCGCCCCGACCAGCGAGCTGCCCATCCACCAGCTCATCTACGGACACACCGACGCCCTGGCCGTGGTCCACACCCATTCGACGGCGGCCACGGTCGTCTCCACCGTGGTCGACGAGCTGCCCACCATCCACTACATCCTGGCCGTGCTGGGCGGCCCCATCCGGGTCGCCCCCTATGCCACCTTCGGCAGCCAGGAGCTGGCCGGCAACGTGCTGGCGGCCATCGAGGGCCGCTCAGGGGTGCTGCTGGCCAACCACGGGGCGGTGACCTACGGGCCCAGCATCGAGGTCGCCTACGACCGCGCCCGCTACCTGGAGTGGGTCTGCGACGTCTGGCTCCGGGCCCACAGCCTGCCGCCGCCGTTCACCCCCCGGGTCCTCGGCGGGCCGGAGATGGCCGAGGTGTCGGCCAGGCTCGGGGGCGGCTACCCCACCACCGGCCGGTCCCGGGAGGCCGGCCCCGAAGGGGCTGGCGCCGCCGGGGCCGGCTGAGCCGGGGCGGC
>CALGFH010000362.1 GCA_937881255.1 uncultured Actinomycetes bacterium | reverse complement strand
CCCGATGGTGCCGTTCATCCCGGTCCCCAGACCGTTCACCATCGTCCGGGTTCCGGCCCGCTCGTTCAGCTGCCAGTCCGCCACCGGCTGGTCGATCGCGGCGTCGACCGGTGTCGCCATGGCGAACGCTCCGGCCAGTACGACGAAGACGACTACCAACCTGCGACGCATGTTCGTGCTCCTTGGATTGTTCAGGAACCGGCGGCCAACCCTCGAACGGAAGCTGGACATCTTGGGATGCTGTGCACGAACGGAACCAGATGGAACGTGCACCCGTACCATCCCGATACGGAACATCACGTAGCGATGACACGGTCAGCGGTCGCTCGTAGCTGACCGACTCAGCACACCTGTGCCACTTGACGAGCCCGTAGGGTGCAGAAGGTCGTTCATGCAGCTTGTCGGTGGTACTCGAGGAGCACGCCGCCGAGGCGATCGAGTCGTCGGATTCGTTGGTTGGTTGGTGGAGCGGGCTGGGGAGGGCTCCTAGGCGGTGGCGTTGGCACTGTTGCATCTGGCGACCACTCAAACTGGCGTCCTCCACCAGGGTCCCGGAACGCCGTCGGCGATGCCAGGATTGGTTGCTTTGAGCACTTCTGGCAGCCGTTTGGACGGGAAGCGGCTCCGATTTGCTACCCGCCAACGGCATCTTCGGGCCAGATGCAACAGTGCCGTTGTGGGTCAGCAGATGGCCGATGGCGGCCGCTGCAGTAGCGCCGCCCACCCCGGGTTCGGCGCCGCCTCCATGGACCTGGAGGCGGCCTGCCGGACCGGCGGCGCCCGGCAGGTGAAGGTCGAGTTGGTCGGTCAGGGCGACGGCACCGGGCCGGTGGAGTCGCGCACGATCAACCGGTGGCCGGTCGACTTCTTCCTGGAGCGGGACGAGCGGGGCTTGAGGGTCATGGCCAAGGCCACCTGACCCATCTCGGCCATGGGCAGGCGGACTGTGGTCAGGCTCGGGGCCAGGTCCGCCGCGACGGCCACGTCGTCGACGCCGGCGACCGACATCTGGTCGGGGACGGAGACGCCGTGTGACCTGAGCGCCGAGAGCACCCCGATCGCCATGGCGTCGTTGAGGGCGATGATCGCGGTGGTCTGCGGATGCTCGCGCAGGAGCCGCTCGGCGGCGCTGCGCCCGCCGTCACGGGTGAAGTCGGTCGGCACGACCGGGAGGGCGGCCAGCGACAGGCCCTTGCGCTCCAGCGCCGACGCCACCCCGGCGAGCCGGTCGGCGACGGTGGTCAACCGGTCCGGCCCCGCGACCACGGCGATCCTGCGATGGCCCAGCGACAGTACGTGGTCGGTGATGACCTCGCCGGCCGGCTGGTTGTCGGGGCGGACCGCGTCGGCGCGGAGGAAGTGCCGGCCGATCACGGCCACCCGCCCCCCGGCATCCTGGAACGCCGACAGCTCGGCCTTGGCCTCGGCCTCCAGCCTGGGGTCGACGTACCCCGAGCCGGCGATGATGAGGACGCCGACGCGCTGGGCGATGAGGTTGCGGATCTGCCTGAGCTCCTGCCGCGGGTCGCGACCGGAGTGGCAGATCTGGACGATCAGGTCCTGCTCGTCGGCCGCCTGGATGACCCCACTGGCGATCTCCGAGAAGTACGGGTCGTCGATCTGGTGGACGATCAGCCCGACCGTCGACGTCGAGCCGCCGGCCAAGGTACGGGCGTGCAGGTTGGCGACATAGCCCAGGTCGCGGGAGACCTGGCGCACCCGGTTGGCCACCGGCTCGCTCACGCCGTCCCGGCCCGCCAGGGCACGAGACGCCGTGGCCAGCGACACGCCGGCTCGTTCGGCCACATCAGCCAGGCGCGGCGCGGAACGAGATCTAGGCATCGGTCAGGCCCCCCAACAGTACGTTCACGCATCCGTCGCGCTCCATCGCGCAGTGATACTTGCCATCCAGGCGCGCCCGAGCCTATCGTACGCAAGCGCTTACGTGAAGCGCTTGCGTACCGGCGGCGAAGGGAGCATCCCTATGCAGGCGGCGAAGCGGGTCAAGGTGAGACGGGCCCGGTGGGGGATGGTCACCGGCGCCATAGCGGTGGCGCTCGCGCTCGGCGGCTGCGGCGGCGGTGACGACGGCGGTGGCGGCGGTCCGGGCGGGGCCGCGGACGACCCGATCGTGATCGGGGTGTCCCTGCCGCTCACCGGGGACTTCTCCGAGCCCGGCAAGGGGGTGGAGCGCGGCTATGAGGCGTGGGCCAAGATCGTCAACGACGGCGGGGGGCTGCTCGGCCGCCAGGTCGAGCTGAAGATCCTCGACGACCAGTCGAGCGCCGACCGGGTCGTGGCCGACTACGAGCAGCTGATCGGCAGGGACCAGGTGGACCTGGTGTTCGGGCCGTTCTCGTCCCGGCTGGTGATCCCCTCGGCCCGGGTGGCCGAGGAGTACGGCATGCTGTTCGTCGAGCCCGCCGGCGCCGCCAAGGAGGTCTTCGAGCAGGGCTTCAAGAACCTCTTCTACGCGGCCCCGGCGGTCGCCGACGACCACTACAAGCTCCTGGCCGAGTACATCGCGGCCCTCCCCGAGGGCCAGCGTCCCAAGACGGCGGCCTATGCGGCCATGGACGACCCCTTCGCTCAGGGCACGGCCTACGGGCTCAAGGCCAAGCTGGAGGCGGCCGGCATCAAGAGCGTGGTCAACGAGGTCTACCCACCCAACGCCACCGACTTCGGCAGCATCGCGGCCAAGATCGCCGCCTCCAAG
The DNA here is from genome assembly GCA_937881255.1 of uncultured Actinomycetes bacterium. GTDB lineage: Bacteria > Actinomycetota > CALGFH01 > CALGFH01 > CALGFH01 > CALGFH01. The sequence goes on along the minus strand of CALGFH010000362.1, from coordinate 735 downwards.
GCCGACATGGTGGTCGGCGGCAGCCAGTACCAGGACGGCGTGAACCTGATCGTCGCCCTCCAGCAGCTCAACTACCAGCCCAAGATGGCGGCGTTCTCGACGGCACCCACCGAAGCCGAGTTCGCCAAGGCGATCGGCAACAAGACCGAGGGGATCCTCGCCCCCACCGGCTACACACCCAAGGCCAAGTACCCCAGCAACGTCGAGTTCGTCGAGAAGTACACCGCCCAGTTCGGCAACCCGCCGGGCGAGGACGAGGCCAACGCCTACACCACCGGCCAGGTCGTGGCCGCGGCCGTGAAGGCCGTGGGGTGCGCCGAGCAGGGCGACTGCCAGCAGCGGCTGGTGGCGTGGGTGCGCGGCAACCAGGTCGAGACCGTGGTCGGCCCGTTGCGCTGGGACGACCAGGGCCGCCCACAGGCCGCCCACATGATCCAGCAGTGGGTGGACGGCAAGATCCAGATCGTCCTCCCCGAGGATCTGAAGGAAGCCGACCTCGTGTTCCCCAAGCCGAAGTGGTGACGTCCCGATGGTGTCGGGGGCCCTGCTCGTCCAGAGCGTCATCCTGGGGGTGCTGTTGGGAGGGCTCTACGCCCTCCTGGCGGCCGGCCTGACGCTGTACTTCGGGATCATGCGGGTGGTGATGGTCGCCCACTCGGCCTTCCTGATCCTGGCCGCCTACCTCGCCTGGGCCTTCCATCGGGAGACCGGCCTCGACCCGCTGGTGTCGCTGGT
>CALGFH010000361.1 GCA_937881255.1 uncultured Actinomycetes bacterium | reverse complement strand
GGCTGGCGGTGGTGTAGACGACGTCGGCCTGCTTGACGATCAGGATCCCGGCGGACGAGGAGACGGCCACCGAGTCCCCGTCCGAGGACCAGGCGAAGCCGTCGGCCGCGACCATCGGCACGCCCGAGGTCAGGACCCGCGAGCCGCCGCCGTCCGGCTGCCAGGCGAGCACGTAGCCGCCCCCTTGCCTGGCCGCCAGCTCGGCGGTGGCCAGGTCGCCGCGGCGGTCGACGGCGGCGACGGCCAGGGCGGTGGAGCCCTGCCGGTCGGACCAGCCGATCCAGGCCGGCCGGTGCCCGCCGGCCAGCGGGATGGCGGCCACCCGGCGCCCGTCGCTGCCGAGCACCAGCACCTGCCAGCGGCCGCCGGGCCGGCCGGCCGACACCGCGACCAGCTTGGCGTCGGGGCTGAGGGCCAGGCCGTCGACCACCGCCCCCCGCCCGGCTAGCTGCCGCAGCCGCCTGCTGTCCAGCAGCACCCGGGGCGCCTTGCCGGGCCGGCCGATCAGCACCGAGCCGCCCCGGGGCGTGGCCGCGGCCCGCCGGAACCCCTCGACCTTCGTCCAGGGCCCGCCGGCCCCGGCGAACACCCCGGCCCTGGCCGCCCAGGCGACCGGGCAGCCGACCTTGACCGGCCGGGCCCGGCCGCTGACCGCGTCCAGGAGCAGGCCGCCGTCGGCCGGCCGCCCGGCCGGGTCGGGGCAGGCCAGCAGCTGCCGGCCCCCGCCGACCAGGCCGTCGGCGACGAAGTCGGCCGGGCCGAGCCGGCGGCCGCTGCCGTCGGCCTCGACCCGGGTGATCAGGCCGCTGTCCAGGGCGACCAGGACGCCCGCCCGGTCGGGCCCGACCACGACGCTGGCCCGGACGCTCTGGGCGAGCACCCGCCGCTCGGTCCCGTCGGCCCTGACCTCCTCCAGCCGGCCCGACCGCGACACCAGCAGCGGCCCGCCGCCAAGGCCGGCGCTGTAGAGGATCTGCTTCTCGACCCGGAGCCGTGGCGCCTCGGCGGCCGGCGGGAGCCTGACCTCGGGCGGTGGCGGGTCGGGGCGCGGGACCACCGCGAAGGCCAGCAGCAGCCCGGCGACGGCGCCGACGGCGAGCCCGGCCAGTCCCCGCACCGCCGGGCGGGGGCGGGCCGGGCTGTCGTCCCAGACCTCTGGGTCGCCGAGCAGTCGTCCCACAGCCGCCCTACCCTGAATGACACGATGGTCGTGACTTCCGAGGACTATAGGAACGGAACCTGAGAGATTGCTGAGCCACGCTTGGCCGTGCTCGGCGCCCGGGTGCATGCTTCCATCGCCGAGAGGAGCGTGTGCCCGTGGCCGACGCCGTTGCCCAACTGACCAGCGAGTACCTTGACCTCGTGTTCGAGACGTTCCCGACGGCGGCCACGATGTTCGGCCGCCACGAGCACGACGGCCGGCTCGAGGACCTGACAGCCGAGCGCCTGGACGACTTCACCCGCCGGCTGGACGGGCTGCGGCGCCGGGTGACCGCGGTCACGCCGGCCGACGAGGAGGAGGCGGTCGACCGCGACGCCCTGGCCGCGGCCATCTCCGAGGCGCTGCTGGCCGAGGAGCTCGAGCGTCCCTGGCACCGCAACCCGTTCGAGGCCGCCACCGCCGTGCCCGGGGCCATCCTGCTGCTGGTGGCCCGCGACTTCGCGCCGCTGGAGCAGCGGCTGGCCGACGCCGCCGAGCGGCTGGAGGCGGCCCCGGCGTTCCTGGAGCGGGCCCGGGCCCTGCTGGACGAGCCCTGCCCGGCCCTGTGGCGCCAGATGGCCATCGGCGCGGCCGGCGGCGGGGCCGAGTTCCTGGCCGGCACCCTCGGCCCCCTGGCCGCCGGGACCGGCCTGGCCGGCCGGATCGAGGCCGCCGCCTCCTCGGCCGCCCAGGCCCTGCGCGAGTTCGCCGGCTGGCTGGGCGACGAGCACGCCGGCCGCTTCCCCGACGACGCCCCGTTCGCCATCGGCGAGGCCGCCCAGGCCCGCAAGCTGCGCGAGGTCCACTGCTTCGACACCACCCCGGCCGAGTTCGCCCAGATCGGCGAGGACCAGATCGCCGAGCTGACCGCCGCCCTGACCGAGCACGCGGGCAAGCTCGGCGGGTCCGACTGGTCGGCCAAGCTCGACGAGCTCAAGGGCGACCACCCCGACGCCGACGGCCTGCTTCCGGCCTACCAGCGCGAGCTGGAGCGCCTGGAGTCGTTCGTGTTCCGCGAGGACCTGGCCACCAACCCCGAGGCCGCGGCCCGGGTCGAGCCGACCCCCGAGTTCCTCCGCCCCGTGATGGGGTTCGCCGCCTACCTCCCCGCCGGGCCGTTCGACACCTGGCAGCAGGGCTACTTCTGGGTCACGCCCCCGCCCGACCAGGCCGGCCTGCGCGACCACGCCCACGCCACCATCCCGGCCGTGGCCGCCCACGAGGGCTACCCCGGCCACCACCTCCAGATGACCAGCGTCAACCGCATCCCCTCGCTGACCCGCCGGGCGATCCGCTCCACCGTGATGATCGAGGGCTGGGGGCTCTACACCGAGCAGCTCATGGCCGACGTCGGCTACTACGACGACGACGCCCGCCTGGCCCAGCTGGCCATGCGCCTCCTGCGGGCCCTGCGCATCTCCCTCGACATGGAGCTCCAGTCCGGCGACCTGACCTACGAGGCCGCCGTGGCCCGCGCCGTCTCGGTGGCCCGCCTGGAGGAGTCGACCGCCCGCTCCGAGGTCGCCCGCTACACCATGACCCCGACCCAGCCGTTCAGCTACCTGGTCGGCTGCCTGGAGCTGGAGCGCCTCCGGGCCGCCTCCCAGGCCCGCCTGGGCGACGCCTTCCGCCTCCGCCGCTTCCACGACCGGGTCCTGTCCTACGGCCACATGCCCCCGACCCTGGTCGCCCGGGCCATCACCGCCGCCGACGAAGCCGAGCAACGCCGGCCCCCCGACGACGGCTGAGCGCCATGCCCCTCCAGCCGGTCCACCCGACCCCGCCGCTGCTCGTGCCGCCGCTGCTGCCGCCGTTGGTGCTGCGGACCGAGAACGGGTTCTTCGGGGCCAAGCGACCCGCCGTCGGTGCCTTCGGCGACTGCGAGCCCTGCAGCCGGTTCGAGGAGCCACCGTTCCCACCGGGCGAGGAGCAGCCGGGGCGGTACGTCAAGCACCAGCTGCACGAGGCGGTCGACCTGGAGGGTGAGGCCGGGGACTGCGTGTTCGCCGTGTACACCGGGCGGGTCGTCGAGGTCGAGAGCAGCCCCGACGGGGTCCGCGGCGACGTCACCATCGACCACCACCCGTCCGGGACCGGCCTGGTCTCGCGCTACCTGCACCTGGAGGGGGCCAGCATCTGCGTCGCGCCGGGCGACTCGGTGGTCAAGGGCGACGTGATCGCCCGCATCGGCTCGGGACCGGCCGACCCGCACCTCCACTTCGAGCTGCGGATCGTGGTCGACCCGTCCGACCGGCGGTTCTGGTCCGACCGGAACTCGATCGCCGTTGACCCGACGCGCCTGCTGTACCGGTTCGAGGCCGACGCCCTGCCGCTCGTCCCGGCCGGGGCGGCGTCGGCGGTGACCTCGATCGGGGTGGAGACGGTGGCGCGGGTGCCGCTGTTCCGCGCCTCCACGGCCGACGCCCCGATCCCGTACAGCATCCCCATGTACGAGCCGACCACCGAGCACGAACGGGGCCTGGCCGGCGTGCTCACCAAGGCGCTGGAGCTGGGCCGTCCGGTCGAGGTCGAGTACCGCGACTCGGTGTTCTTCGGCCCCCACCGGGTTCCCGCCAGCGTCCGCCTCGCCTGAGCCCCGCCCGAGGGGGTCCTGGGCCGGCCCGGGGTGGGGCGCGAGAGCCGATCGGGACGTACGCTTGGGAGCAGAGGGAACGGCGGAGCCTGGGAGGCGGCGATGGCGGGACGCGGGGTGGCCGAGCGCCGGGTGCTGAAGGTCGGGCCCGGGGGCGAGGCGCGGCGGGCCCGGGACCGGTTGGCCGTGGAGGAGCCGCTGGAGCTGCGGGTGGCCGGGCGGCCGGTCGGGGTGACCATGCGGACCCCCGGCAACGACTTCGAGCTGGCCATCGGCTACTGCGTCAGCGAACGGCTGGTCGCCCGACCGGACGACGTCGAGGCGGTGCGCTTCTGCGCGCCCGAGGGGCAGGCGCAGGAGTTCAACGTGCTCACCGTCGACCTGCGGCCGGGGGTGCCGGTCCCCGACCCGTCGCTCGACCGGCTGGCCGTCACCTCCTCGTCGTGCGGCGTCTGCGGCAAGGCGTCGATCGAGGCCGTGACCGCCGCCTGCCCGACCGTCGCCGGCGACGGCGTGGCCGTGACCGCCCAGGTCCTGTCCTCGATCCCCGGCCGGGTCCGGGAGGCCCAGCGGGTGTTCGAGCAGACCGGCGGGCTCCACGCGGCCGCGGTGTGCGACGCCGAGGGCGAGGTGCGCTGCGTCCGCGAGGACGTGGGGCGCCACAACGCGGTCGACAAGGTGATCGGGTGGGCGGCCACCGAACGCCGCCTGCCCCTGACCGGGATGGTGCTGTTCGTGTCCGGGCGGTGCTCGTTCGAGGTCGTCCAGAAGGCGGCCGTGGCCGGCGTTCCCCTGATCGCCGCCGTCAGCGCTCCCTCCAGCCTGGCCGTCGAGCTGGCCGACCAGACCGGCATGACCCTGGTCGGCTTCCTCCGGGGCGACACCATGAACGTCTACACCCACCCCCACCGCCTCACCCTCCCGACCCCGACCCGGGCCGCGACCCCGGCCTAGCCACCCCGACCTCTGCCCCGGGTGCCGCCGGTGCGGCCTCGGCCCTGGCTCCGACCCGCGCCGGGTTCGCGTGCGGTGGGCCGGAGGGGACGGGTGGCGCCTCGGGGGGACCGGCGATCTTGTCGTAGACGTGGAGGGCGGCGGCCTTGCCGGCCTGGGCGCCGAGGGCGCCGCCGACGACGGTGAGGGCCGGGCAGACGAACAGGCCGGCGCCCTGGGTCGCGGCGGCCTCGCCGCCGCAGGCGGCCAGGCCGGCCCGGCCGCCGAGGTCGGCGCCGATCGCGCCCCCGAGCGCTCCGGCGAACGCCCGGGGGAGCGGTTCGCCGTGGCTGACCGAGGCGGTGAAGTCCATGACCGGCGCGGCCAGCGGCAGCGCCCCCAGGACCCGCCCGTCGATCAGCGGCCGCCCGGCCGCCTGGGCGACCCGGCCCGCCGCCGACCGCACCGCCGGGTCGTCGGCGGTCCCGGCCAGCCGGACCGCGGCCTGGACCCGCCCCTCGGCCGCCGTGACCAGATGGTGGGTCGCCCTCGCCACCTCGGTCCCCGCCTCGAGCACCCGGCCCACCGCCCGCTCGACCAGTCCCCCGTGGCCCTCCTCACCGCCACCGTGCCCACCCTCACGGGACCGCGACCCGCCCGGCTCATGACCACCGTGGCCGCCGTGGGCCGGTGCCCGGACGGCGGTGGCCGCCTGGTCGAAGCGGGCGGCGGCGGCCCGGCGGGCGGCCGCCGCCTCGTGCTCGGCCGCCTCGGCCATGCGAACGGCCTGCCCGCCGACCAGCATCGCCGCCGGGTCGACCGCGTCGGCGGGCGAGCGCACGCCACCGTGCGGGTTCCAGGCGCTCCTGAGCGCGTCCCCGGCCCCTGACCCGTCGAGGGTGACCCCGGCGCTGGCGGCGAGGCGCTGGGCGCGGTCCCAGGTCGACTGGGCGTGCTCGAGGCGGGCGGACAGCTCGGACAGGGCTCCGGCGGCCTGGTCGAGGGCGGCGGCGGCCCGGCCCACGGCGGCCTGCTGCCCGGCCCCGTCGACCAGGAAGGCCTCGCTGGCCGGGCCCTTCCAGGCGCCGGCGGCGACCACGAACGAGGTCGCCCCGCGGAGCCGGCCGCCCACGTCCCGCAGGGCGCCGGCGGCGGCGCTCATGCCCCTGGCCCCGGCGGCCAGGGCACCCGGGTCGCCGGCCGGCCGGCTCATGGCCGGTGGCCAGCCGGCGAAGGCGGGTGGTGCTGCGGCATCGGCGGCTCCTCTCCGGGCGACGGCGACAACGTGGCCGAGCGACTGACGTGAGTTGTAGCCGCGCCCGAGAACCGGGACAACCGGCCATCCACACCCCCGGCCCGGCAACCGAGGAGGCCGTTCCGGGCGAAGAACCAGGAGACAGGATCAACCCAGACCAACGGACAGGAGCGCAGCCGGGATGGCGGTGCCGGGCATCCAGCTCGCGCGGGAAGTGGCCGCCGAGGTCGTGCGGCATGTGCGGCGGCACGACCTGGTGTTCTACGCCGCCGGGCTGACCTTCTACGCGGCCATCGCGGTGGTGCCGCTGCTGCTGGTGGCCTGGTTCGTGACCTCGCTGGTGCTGGGGGAGGACCTGGTCAGGACCCTGACCCTGGCGCTGTCCGAGTACGCGCCGACGTCGCTGGGGCTGCAGGAGGGGGTGCGGTCCCTTGGCGAGGTCGGGCCGCGGCTGGGGATCGCCTCGTTCGCGGCGGCGCTGATCCCGGCGACCAGCTACGGGGACGGGCTGGTGCGGGCCTTCGACCGCGTCGCCGAGCGCAACCGGCGGGCCAAGGGCCTGCGGGGGCGGCTGCTGGGGCTGGTGTTCGTGGCCGCCCTGCCGCCGGTGGTGATGGCCGAGCTGGGGGCGGTGGCGGTGCTGCCCGGCGCCCTCGGCTTCACCGGGCGCTTCAACCTGGTCAGCGTGGCCGTGGCCTTCGTGGTCGGGTGGCTGTCGGCCAGCCTGCTGGTGGGCGTGCTCTACCGGGCCTTCTCGCCCCGGCCGATCCAGACCGGCCCGCTCGTACTCGGCGCGACCGTCACCGGGTCGTTCCTGTCGGGGATGTCGCTGACCTGGCTGTTCCTGCTCCGCTTCGGGGTCGACGTCGGCATCGCCTTCGGCGACTCCGACCTGCTCGGCACCCTGGTCGTGGCGGCCGTCTTCCTCTACCTGGTCCAGGTGGTGCTGCTCGCCGGCTACGTGCTCAGCCTGGTCCTGGCCCGGGTCGCGGCCCGGTCCCGTCCGAGGTCAGAGGATCTCGCCGCTGCCCTGCGGTAGCTGGCCCTCGGCCTGGGCCCAGCGGAGGAACTCCTCGAGGCCCTCGCCGATGTCGCGGGCGATGAACTCGGAGGCCAGCTCGTCGATCCGCTGGTCGGAGAAGCCCGCGGCGCCCAGCTCGGGGCGGGCCTGGTTGGCCAGCAGGCGGGCGCTCTCGACCTCGGAGGCCTCGGGCTCGGGGATGCTGTCCGGGGTCGCCGGGTCCTGCTTGTCGACGTCGGTCGCGCGCGCCGGCGGGTCGGGCTCGCGGGGCAGGTCGTCGTCGGGCATCTCGATGGACAAGATCAGCTCACCTCCAGGGGTGAACCTACCCGGCCTGGCCCGGATCGGCCAGCGCAGCCGGCGGGGCCGGGCGGCGGGCGAGCAGGCTGGGGGCGCTCCGGGCCGGGAGGGGCGCGGCCAGGCCGGCCTCGGCCTCGGTCAGGACCTCCAGGATCTCGGCCCCGATCAGCTCCTCACGCTCCAGCAGGGCGTCCCGCAGCGCCTCGACCAGGGGCCGGTGCAGGTCGAGCTGCTCCTTGACGGCCCGCTTGGCCTCCTTGAGCAGCCGGTCGGTGCGGGCCCGGCCGTCGGCGTCGGACAGCACCTTGGCGACCACGTTGCGCTCGTTCAGGCCCTCCTCCATGGCCATGAAGGAGACCAGCGAGTCGGTCATGCCCAGCGCCCCCACCATCTGGGCGGCGATGCCGGTGGCGTGGACCAGGTCGCCGCCCGGGCCGGTGGTCGACTCGCCGAACCACAGCTCCTCGGCGGCCATGCCGGCGCAGGCGATCCTCAAGAACGCCAGCAGCTCGGTGCGGGTGCGGGTCCAGCGCTCCTCGGCGTCGTTGTGGGCCAGCAGGCCGAGGGCGTCCTTGCGCTTGACGATCGAGAGGACCTCGAGCCGGCGGCCGACCCCGGACAGGTAGGCGGCGACGGCGTGGCCGGCCTCGTGGGTGGCCACCATCTCCTTCTCCAGCGGGGTGTAGGCGACCGGCTGCTTGAGCCCGATCTCCTCCGACAGCTTGGCCTGGCTGATGTCGTTCCAGCGCATGCCGTCCCGGCCGGCCCGCAGCGCCCAGATGAGCGACTCGTCGAGCAGGTGCTCGATCATCACCGGGGAGTAGCCGAAGGTGATCCGGGCCAGCTCGGTCCGCATGTCGTCGGTGTCCAGCTCCGGGTGGTGGGCCTTGGTGGCCATGAAGTAGTCGATCAGCTCGCGCCGCCCGCCGGCGTTGGGCAGGTCGAAGTAGAGCCGGCGGTCGAAGCGGCCGGGCCGGAGCAGGGCCGGGTCGAGGGCGTCGGCCCGGTTGGTGGCCGCGATGACCAGGATGTTGTTGTAGCGGGGCGGGCGCTTGGTGAACTGGGCGGAGACGGGCAGCCAGCCGTTGACCCAGTCGATCAGCCTGCCGGCCATCCGCTCCCCCAGGGGCGGGGTGTCGAAGCTCTGGAGCTGGACCAGCAGCTCGTTGACGACCCCGCCGGTGCCGGAGGAGACGGGGCCGTCGCCGCCGCCGTCCAGGCCGCCCCGGCGGCCGCCGATGGCGTCGATCTCCTCGATGAAGCCGATGGCCCCGCCCTCCTGGCGGGCCGCCTTGCGCAGCGCCTTGAAGAAGGCGCGGATCTTGCGGGCGGTCATGCCGTACCACATCGACTGGAAGCTGGTCGCGGACACGAACAGGAACGGCACCCCGGCGTGGCGGGCCATCGCCTTGGCCATGTGGGTCTTGCCGGTGCCCGGCTTGCCCTCGAACAGGATGCCCCGCCGCGGGTTGCCGCCGAGGCGGTCCTTGAAGGTGGCGTAGCCGAGAAAGAGGTTGAGCGTCTTGGTGACCTCGTCCCGCAGCGGGCCGAGGCCCTTGACGTCGTCGAGGCCGACGTCGATCTGCTCGGGCCGGTAGGTGAGGTGGGGCGAGCGGCCCTGGCCGAGCATGGGCAGGAGCATGACCACGGCGATGAGGACGACGATCAGCACCGCCGGGAGCCACAGCATGGCGTCGGGCCCGAGGCGCAGGCCGTCCAGCGGGTTGAGCGACCCACCGGTCAGGACCCGCCACCAGACGGCCAGGGTGGCGACCCAGAGGACGATGGCCAGCCGGGCCAGGCGCCGCTGGCGGCGCCGTTCGCGGGCCTGGCCCACGTCGACGTCGGCCGCCCGCAGCACCGAGGCGCCTCCCAGCACGGCGCTGGCGCTCCCCGGGGCGGCCGCGGGCAGCCCCCGGTCGCCTGTCCGCCTCGTCCTGACCGACCCCTGCATGCCGACTCGCCTCCCGACGTTCTCGGAGGCGTCCGATCCGGCCCCCGTAGGGCCAGTTAGCCACGCCGACCAGGGCACCTACCATAGGTCGCTGGCGAGTTCGAGGGTGTTGCCGACTCAAGCTGGACGGCGGACTAGGCAGGCCTACCGAGGACGAATGCCCGCCAGTCCGGCGAAGCCGGGCGTCCGGCTCGACGGCCCCGAGGGTCGATGATGGGCCTGCCCTGCTCGAGCGTTCCGAGGAGCCGCCGATGCCGTCGCCGACCCGCTATCCCCGCCAGGGCGAGAACCTCGACTTCGGCCGGGTCGTCTTCTTCACCGACGCGGTGTTCGCGATCGCCATGACCCTGCTCGTGGTGGAGGTCGGCGTGCCCGAGGCGGCCGGGGACGCCACCGACGACCCCGGCGCCCTGCTCGACCTCCTCCAGGACAAGGTGCCCCTGGTGATGGCGTTCTTCATCGGCTGCTTCGTGATCGGCTCCTACTGGGTGGCCCACCACCGCTTCGTCTCCCGGCTGGCCGCGGTCGACCGCGGCTTCCTCAGCCTGACCGTCGTCTACCTGGCCTTCGTGGCCCTGCTGCCGTTCCCGACCGGGGTCCTGGGCGAGTTCGGGTCCAACCCGGTCTCGGTGGTCGCCTTCGCGGCCAACATGATCGCGGTCAGCGCCATGGAGGCGGTGCTGTTCCGCCACGCCAGGCGGCGGCGCCTGCTCCGGGAGGAGTGGCCCGAGGATGTCTACCGGTGGGCGATGCTGGCGTCGCTGTCGCCGCTGGCGATGTTCGCCCTGTCGGTGCCGGTCGCCTTCGTCAGCGCCCAGCTGGCGGTGGTGCTGTGGTTCCTGGCCATCCCCCTGGGGAGGCTGCTGGACCGGCGCCGGCCCGCCGGGTCCGACCGGTACCTGGCCTGAGGCTGGCCGGTCGGCCGGGCTAGGGGGCCGCCTCGATCGAGGCCACCACCAGCGGCTCGCCCTGCTGGCAGGTGCTGAGCAGGCCCCGGTCGACCCGGCCGGTCACCGCAACCTTGGCGCCGGCCTGGAGCTCGGCCCGGTCGCCGCCGACTAGCAGGTAGCGGTGCCCGTCCTCGGCGTTCAGGAGCAGGCAGCCGGGCTCGACCCCCTCGATCACCGTGCCGCTGACGGTGACCTCGCCGGTGGGTTGGGTCTGCTTGGTCGCCGGCGGGTTGCCGGGGAGGGTCGTTGG
>CALGFH010000360.1 GCA_937881255.1 uncultured Actinomycetes bacterium | reverse complement strand
CGACCGAGTACAGGGCCAGGGCGACCGGCAGGGTGTACTTGTCCTCGGACTGGGCCACCACCAGCGGCCACAGGAAGTTGTTCCAGGAGTGCAGGAAGGTGAGGATCCCCAGGGTGGCCAGCGGCGGCCCGCACAGCGGCAGGATCACCCGGTAAAAGATCCGCCACTCTCCGGCCCCGTCGATGCGGGCCGCCTCGATCAGTTCGTCCGGCAGGCCCATGATGAACTGGCGCATCAGGAACACCCCCAGCGGGGTGACCAGGAACGGCAGAATCAGCCCTGGGTAGGTGTTGACCAGCCCGAGGTTGGAGACGAGCACGAACAGGGGCACGAAGGTGACCACCCCGGGCACCATCAGCATGCCCAGGACCAGCCCGAACAGCAGCCGCTTGCCGGCGAAGTCGAGCTTGGCCAGGGCGTAGCCGACCATCGAGCAGAACACCAGGTTGCCGGCGGTGACGGCCACGGCCACGAGCACGCTGTTGGCGAAGAACCGGGGGAAGTCGAGCCGGTCGAACAGCTCGCGATAGTTGTCCAGCGACGGGGCCTCGGGCCACCAGGTCGGCGGCACCCGCTGGAGCTCGGCCTCGGGCTTGAAGGAGCCCAGCAGCATCCACAGGAACGGCGCGAGCGTGATCACCAGGCCCACGGCCAGCACCACATAGACCAAGTTGGCCCGGCGCGGGCGCGGCCCGGCCGGCTGCGGCTCGGCATCCAGGGCGGCGGCAGGGGCTTGGGCTTCCGGTTGCGTCTCGACGGCCATCTCCCCTCCTTTCAGGTCCGGGACCGGAGCAGGCGGAACTGCATCAGCGTCACCACAACGATGGCCAGGAACAGCAGGTAGCTGGCGGCGGCGGCGTAGCTGTAGTTGCCGAAGCCGAACTGGTTGTAGGTGAAGTACGCGACTGACAGGGTGCGATCCAGGGGCCCGCCCTTGGTCATCACGAACGGCTCCTCGAAGAACTGCAGGTAGCCGACGCCCATCAGCACAGCCCCGAGCAGCAGGGTGGGCCGCAGCAGGGGCAGGGTGATGCTGCGGAAGCGCCGCCAGGCCCCGGCCCCGTCGACCATGGCCGCTTCGTGCAGCTCCGTGGGGATGGTCTGGAGGCCGGCCAGGAAGATCACCATCAGCGTGCCCATGTTCCGCCAGGAGGCCATGGCGATCAGCGACGGCATCGCCCAGGTGGTGGACTGAAGCCAGTTGGGGCCGTCGATCCCGACCCAGCCGAGCACGGTGTTGAGCAGGCCGCTTTCCGGCTGGAGCAGGAACCGCCAGACCACCGCCACCGCGACGATGCTGGTCACCACCGGGGTGTAGAAGCCGACCCGGAACACTGTCCGGAACCGGTTGATGCCCGAGTTCAGCGCCACCGCCACGGCCAGAGCAATCCCCATGGTCAGGGGGATGCCGACGACCACGAAGTACAGCGTGTTGAAGGTCGAACGCAGGAACCGGTCGTCCGACAGCAGCTTGGTGTAGTTCTCCAGCCCGACGAAGTTGATGGCCAGCGGGTTGCGCAGGTCGCGGCTGGTGAAGTCGGTGAAGCTCATGGTCAGCGAGGCCAGCACCGGGCCGGCCATGAAGACCAGGAACAGCACCATGAAGGGCAGGGCGAACCCCCAGGCGGCCAGGGTCTGGCGCCGCCGCATGGTGGCGGAGCCCGACCGGGCCCCGCCACCACGCTGCCGCACCTGGGTGGGCACGGCGGCCATGTCAGTTCCCCAGGCCGATGGAGCTGGCCTGGCTCTGGATCGCCTTGGTGGCGTCCGCGGCCGAGCTGACCCCCTTGAAGACCTTCTCAGACTCGGTGTCGACCACTTGGGCGACCTGCTCCCAGGTGGCCACCGCGGGCGGGGCCTTGGCGTCCTGGAGCTGGGTGTTGAACACCTTCAGCAGCGGGTCGGAGGCGAGGGTGCCGCCCTCCCAGGCGGCCTTGATGGCCGGCAGGTCCTTGGAGGTGTCGTACCAGGTCTGCTGGGTCTCGGGCCGAGTCAGCCACTGGACGAACTTCCAGGCGCCGTCGCGGTTCTTGGAATCCTTGAACACGGCAAGGTTGCCGCCGCCAACGAACGAGGTGCCGGTCTGGTTCTTCGGCATGACAGCCAGGCCGAGCTGGTCGTCGGTGACGCCCTGGTCCTTGACCAGCCCGACGTGCCACGGGCCGGAGAAGAACGACC
>CALGFH010000359.1 GCA_937881255.1 uncultured Actinomycetes bacterium | reverse complement strand
CCTGTTTTGCGGTGCTGCCGCTGGCCATCGGGGCGGCCATTTTGCGCTATCGGCTCTATGACCTGGACCGCATCATCAGCCGCACCCTGGCCTACGGGCTGCTGACGCTGCTGCTGGCCGGTGGCTATGCGGTGGTGGCCCTGGGGCTGGGCCAGCTGCTGGGGCGGGACTCGAGCCTGGCCGTGGCCGCCGCCACCCTGGCCGTTGCCGCCCTCTTCCAGCCGGCCCGCCGGCGGGTCCAGGCGATGGTGGACCGGCGCTTCAACCGCCACCGCTACGACGCCGCCCGGATCATCGACGGGTTCAGCGCCGGCCTCCGCAGCCAGGTCGACCTGACCACCCTGACCGGTGAGCTGCTGGCCGTGGTCGACCAGACCATGCAGCCCACCCGGGCGTCGCTGTGGCTCCGCTCCTCGGGTCCACGGAGCTAGAGTGCCTCGGTGGACCTCACCGCCTACAAGGCGCTCAGCTTCGACTGCTACGGCACCCTGATCGACTGGGAGGCCGGCATCGCCGCCGTGCTCGGCCCCTGGGCCAGGGAGGTGGGCCTCGACCTCGATGACGAGCGGCTGCTGCTGGCCTACGCCGGCAACGAGGCCGCGGTCGAGCGGGACCAGCCGACGGCGCGCTACCCCGAGGTGCTGGCCGAGGCGTTCCGGCGCACCGGCGAGGGCCTGGGGCGGGCCGTCGACGACGCCTGGGCGGAGCGCCTTGGAGGCTCGGTGCCCGACTGGCCCGCCTTCCCCGACTCCGCCGCCGCCCTGGCCTCGCTGGCCACCCACTACCGGCTGCTCATCGTGTCCAACGTCCACCGGGCCGGCTTCGCGGCCAGCAACCGGCACCTGCGGGGCCGGTTCGCGGCCGTCATCACGGCCGAGGACGTGGGGGCCTACAAGCCGGCCGGCAACCACTTCCGGGCCCTGTTCCGCACCCTCGACGACCTCGGGATCGCCCCGGGTGAGCTGCTGCACGTCGCCCAGAGCCTGTTCCACGACCACGTGCCGGCCAGGCAGGCCGGCCTGGCCTCGGTCTGGATCAACCGCCGTCACGACCGCCCGGGCTGGGGCGCGACCCCCGAGCCGTCCGAGGCGTGGAGCTACGACCTCGAGCTCCGGTCCCTGGCCGAGCTGGCCGCGGCCGCCGACGCCGCCTTCGCCGCGGGCCCCAAGGGCTGAGAGAATCCCCCATCGGACGGACGTTGGCGGGTGGTGGCGTGAGCGACCAGCAATGGCAGGTGGCGGGCAACGCCGCCCTGGCCTACGAGGCCCACCTGGTCCCGGCGATCTTCGCCGCATGGGCACCCCGGCTGCTGGGCTCCGCGACCCCGGCGGTGGGCGAGCGGGTGCTGGACGTGGCCTGCGGCACGGGCGTGGTCGCCCGGCTGGCGGCCGAGCGGGTCGGCCCGGGAGGCCGCGTGGCCGGGCTGGACCTCAACCCGGGCATGCTGGCGGTGGCGGGCAGCCGGCCGGTCACGGGCGCACCGACCGGGTGGGTGCAGGCCAGCGCCGGCCGGATGCCGTTCCCCGACCACAGCTTCCAGGTGGTCTGCTGCCAGGCCGGCCTGCAGTTCTTCCCCGACCGGCCGGCCGCGCTGGCCGAGATGGCCAGGGTGCTGGCCCCCGGCGGGCGGCTGGCGGCCCTGGTGTGGCGGTCGATCGACCACAGCCCCGGGTTCGCGGCCCTGGCCGACACGCTGGACCGCCACATCGGCCCGGCAGCGGGCGCGATCATGCGGGCGCCGTTCGGGCTGGGCGACGAACCACCCCTGCGCGACCTGCTCACCGGAGCCGGGTTCCGGGACGTGCGGCTGGACCGGCGATCCGGGACGGTCCGGTTCGGTTCGGCCCGCGAGCTGGTCACGGCCCAGGTGGCGGGCTCCCCCCTGGCCGGCCCGGTCGGGGCCGCCGGCCCCGCCGCCCGGGCCGCGCTCCTGGCCGGCGCCGAGGCCACCCTGGAGCGGTGGCGGGAGCCCACCGGCCTCGCCTTCCCGATCGGCGCCCTGCTGATCAGCGCCCGCCGGTAGGTCCAGTGTCCCGTAACGGTCCCGGGACGGAGCCCGGCGACACTGGTCCGCGGTCCCGAGATCCTGGGAGGTGGCCATGCCCGAGCTGAGCCGCACACGAGGTGGGTGCCGGTGACCCCTCCGGCCCGGAGGGCGTGGCCGCGGAGGTGGCCGGCCGCGCTGGCCTGGGCGCTGTGGGCGCTGACCCTCCTCTCCCTGGCCACGGCCGCCTGGCTCGATCGGCTGCTGGGCCAGGCCGGCCGGTCCGACCTGGCCTCGTTGACGGCTGGCCACCTCCCCTCGATCGTGGCCGCGGTGATCGCGGCGACGGTCGGGGCGGTGGTGGCCGCCCGCCGGCCCCGGCATCCCGCCGGCTGGCTGCTGCTGGCCATGGGGCTGTCGCTGACCCTCAGCTCCGCCGGCTCCGGCTACAAGTGGTACGGGCTGGTGGCCCGGCCGGGGTCGCTGCCGGCAGCCGGCTACCTGGCCGGGCTCGCCGACGGACTCAACATCGTCTACATCGCCTGCGCCGGCTTCGTCCTGCTGCTCACCCCCACCGGCGGCCTGCCCTCGCCCCGCTGGCGCTGGTGGGCCAGGCTCGCGGCGGCCGCGGCGGTGGTGTTCGTGCTGGTGTCGGTCGTCACCCCGCGGCCGCTGTACCCGGAGTACCCGGACGTCGGCAGCCCGATCGGCGTCCAGGCCCTCGAGGACCCGCCGCTGGCCCTGGTGGTGCCGCTGGCCGGCGTGGTCGTCCTGGTGGCGCTGGTCGTCGGCGCCGGGTCGCTGGTGGGGCGCTTCCGCCGGGCCCGGGGGATCGAGCGCCAGCAGCTCCGCTGGCTGGCCTGGGGCGCGGTCCTGGCCGCGATGTTCCTGGTGGCCGCGATCACCGAGCTGGCCCTGGACGACGACACCCCCCTGTTCCAGGCGGCGATCGGTGCCTGCCTGGTGTCGCTGACCCTGGCCACGGGGGCGGCCATCCTGCGCTACCGGCTCTACGACATCGACCGCATCCTCAGCCGCACCCTGGCCTACGGGCTGCTCACGGTGCTGCTCGGCCTTTGCTATGCCGGGGTCGTGCTCGGCCTCGGCCGGCTCCTGCCTGAGAGCTCCAGCCTGGTCGTGGCCGCCGCCACCCTGGCCGTGGCCGCGATCTTCCAGCC
>CALGFH010000358.1 GCA_937881255.1 uncultured Actinomycetes bacterium | reverse complement strand
CCTCGTTGTTCTGCAGCGCCGCCGGCTGGGTGGTCGACTCGGGCAGGAACCGGAAGACGACCGAGTCAAGGTTGGCCTTGGGCCCGAAGTACTTCTCGTTGCGGACCAGGGTCAGGCTCTGGCCGGCGGTGTAGTTCTCCACCTTCCACCAGCCGCCCACCGGGATCTTCTCCGGCTCCTTGTCCAGGCCGGTGTTCCAGCCGCCCGGGCGCTCCTTGACGTAGTGGGCCGGGAGGATGCCGGTGAACAGGCCCTTCCAGTCGGCGTAGGGGGTCTTGAAGACGACCGTCACGGTCTTGCCGTTGTCGGAGCCCTCGACGCTCTCGATCTGGTCGTAGCCGGTGGTCGAGGCGACGTCGTTGTCCTTGATGGTGCCGTTCTGCTGCTCCCAGAAGTACACGAAGTCGTCGGCCGTGATCGGCGTGTCGTCCGACCAGATCGCGTTCTCCTTGATCTTGTAGACGATCGTCTGCGGGTCCTCGCTGGTCTGCTCGGCCGAGTCGAGGAACGCCTCGTCCATCTTGACCGTGAAGTCCGGCTGGGCGTGGAAGGTGAACGGGAACATGCCAACGACGATGTTCAGCACCGAGGTGCCGTTGTCCTTGGAGGTGTTGTTGTTGAAGCCGGTGGGCTCCTGGTCGGCGGCGTAGTTCAGGGTGCCGCCCTGCTGGATCTGGGCGGTGCCGCCGCCGGTGTCCCCGCCGTCGTCGCCGCCGCCGCAGGCCGCGGCGACCATGGCGAGACCGACGAGCAATGCCGCCAGCCTGACCGTACGCAAACGATGCACTTGAGTCGTACCTCCTGTCCGGAGTCGTGGCCCGCCGCCCACCGCGGTCATGGACCCTGAAATCGGGAGCGGCATCGTGACCGGGGGCCATTGCCGCGTTGCACGGAACCCCTACGTAGGCGCACCTCCCACCTTGACGGCCTCGGGGGTAAGCAGAGATGCCGAAGACCGGCAAGCCATTTGCGGCCGAATCGTACCCTCGCCGCCGGGGACCGATCATAAGAATTTTCTCAGACCAGCGGCCATGGGTAGGCACGATCGCCCCTTGGGGCCGGCAGGCGGCCGCTCCTGACCAGCGCCCGGGCCCGCCTGGCCAGGGCGGCCACCTCGGCCGGGTCGAGCAGCTCGCCCAGGGCGGCGGCGAGCGCCCCGCCCCCGGCCGCCTGGCCGGCCAGCTCCTCCAGGTCGGCCAGGACCGGCGCCTCCAGCTCGGCCCCGGCCAGGTCCCAGAGCACGGTCCGGAGCTTGGCCTGGACGTGGAAGCAGAGCCCGTGGTCGATCGCCCAGACGTGGCCGTCCTGGCCCGACAGGCAGTGGCCGGCCTTGCGGTCGGCGTTGTTGGTGACCACGTCGAAGGCGGCGATCCGGGGCAGGGCCGGGTGGCCGTCGGCCAGCAGCTCGAAGGCGGTGACCTCGGCGTCGGCGTCGACGTAGAGCTGGACCGAGCCGACCCCAAGGGGGCCGTCGCGGGCCAGGGTCGGTGGGACCAGCCGCCAGCCGAGCTGCTCGGAGACCAGGTAGGCGGCGACCTCGCGCCGGTACAGGGTGCCGTCCGGGAAGTCCCACAGCGGCCGCTCGCCCCGGGCCGGCTTGTAGACGGCCAGTCCCTCCAGCCCCTGGTGGGTCACCTTGGCCAGCACGGTCGCGTTGGAGGCCCAGGGGATGCGCCCCAGCAGCTCCAGCTCGCCCTCGGCCAGGAAGGCGCGGGCCCGCTCCTCCGAGACCACCGCACGGTCGTGCTGGCCAGGGTCGGGGTCGGGGGCGCCGGTGCTCACGTCGCGGTCGGGCGGTGGCCGTTCTGGGCCGGGCAGATGTGGCCGGTGGGATCGAGCGGGTTGCCGCACAGAGGGCAGAGCGGGCGGCCCCTGGCGACCACCTCGGAGCCGTGGCGGGCCAGCACCCGAAGCTGGGCCCGGGTCACGAACAGGCGCACGGTGAGCGGGTCGGGGAGCTCGGCCGGGCCCTGGCCCTCGTCGTCGTCCTCGCCGGCCTGGAACTCGGTGGCCTCGATCACCACCCGGTCGCGTTCGGCGTCGTAGCTCAGCGTCAGCTGCCCGACCCGGAAGTCGGGCTCCAGCGGCGGAGCCAGGGCGAGCTGGCCGGCCTCGGCCGCGGCCGCCTCGCCCGGGTCCTCGGGCCGGTCGGCGGCCAGCCCGGGCAGCCAGGTCTGGAGGCTCTCGGCCAGCCGCCGGACCTGCTCCTTCTCCACCAGCAGGGTCACCTGGTCGGCCCCGGAGGCGGCCTGGAGGTAGAAGGTGCGCTGGCCGGGCTCGCCCACCGCGTCAGCGGTCAGGCGGGTGACCGGGTCGAGGTCACGGCTCGGCACCGTCCACCTCCTTCTCCTTGCGCCGGCGCCGCCGGGCCTTCTTGGGCGGGGCCAGGTCGCCGTTCCCCCCGACGTCGTTCAGCCGCACCAGGTACGGCACCGGCCCGAAGGCGATCGCGGTCACGCTGGCCGGGCTGACCACCACCCGCTGGACCAGGTCCAGGTGCATCCCCAGGTAGTGGCAGACCAGCGCCTTGATGACGTCGGCGTGGCTGCAGACGGCCACCGTCTGCTCCGGATGGGCCTCCCGCAGCCGCTCGATCGCCAGCACCGCCCTGGCCTGCATCTCGAACAGCGACTCCCCGTCGGGGAACCGCGCCGCCGACGGGGTCGCCTGGACCACCTTCCAGAGCGGCTCCCTGGCCAGCTCCTTGAGCGTCCGCCCGGTCCAGTCCCCGTACCGGACCTCCCCGACGTCCTCCAGGGTCTCGATCTTCAGCCCCTTGGCCCCGGCCACCACCGCCGCCGTCTCCTGGCACCGCTCCAGCGGGCTGGCGTACAGCGCGTCGACCGCCACCGGTCCCAGCCTCCCGGCCAGCCCCTCCGCCTGCCGCCGCCCCTCCTCCGACAGGTGCAGCCCAGGCATCCACCCCGACAGCCGCGCCCCGGTGTGCTCGGTCACCGCGTGTCGCAACAGCAGCAGAAGTCGCATCCCGCCATTCTACGGAGCAACCCGGCCGGCGCTCCCCGGCCCGGCCTAGGGCTTGCGGGCAACCCCGCCGTAGGCGTAGACGCTGCGCGGGTCCTGCTCGGCACCGGGATCGGGCCGCCAGGTCGCCATCGGCACCAGGCCGGGCTCGACCAGCTCAAGGCCGGCGAAGAACGGCTCGGTGTCGGCCAGGCTGCGGGGCACGTTGGGGATCCCACCCTGCTCCGACGCCGCGGCCAGGGCCCGCATCGCGTCCGGGTCGAAGTCGGGGGTCGACTGCGACAGCACCAGGTAGCTGCCGGGCGCCAGCGCGTCGACCAGGGTGGCGACGATTCGGCGCGGGTCGTCGTCGTCCCGGAGATGGTGCATGACCCCGATGAGGACCAGGCCGACCGGCTGGTCGAGGTCGAGGGTCCCGGCGACGGCCGGGTCGCTCAGGATCGTCTCCGGCTCGCGCAGGTCGGCCTGGATGAACGCCACCGGCCCCTCCGCGGTCCCGGCCATCAGCGCACGGGCATGGGCCAGCACGATCGGGTCGTTGTCCACGTACAGCACCCGCGACTCGGGGGCGACCTCCTGGGCGACGTCGTGGACGTTGCCGGCGCTCGGGATGCCGGTGCCGATGTCCAGGTACTGGCGGATGCCGGCGTCGCGGGTCAGGTAGCGCACGGCCCGCCCCAGGAACGCCCGTTGCGCGCGCACCTGGGTGCGGATCGTGGGGAGCGCCTCGGCGATGGCGTCCCCGAGCGCCCGGTCGGCGGGAAAGTGGTCCTTGCCGCCGAGCCAGTAGTCGTACACCCGAGCCGACTGGGGCACGTTGGTGTTGATCTCGGGCGGTACCTGCTGTGTCCCCGTGTCTTCGTTGGCACCGGGCTCCGGCATATGGATCCCTTCAGGGGCGATGGAGAGCGTCCGCAAACCGGATGATACCCGGGCGATCAGCCCGGGTTGCTCACGTGCCCCGCCCTGCTGCGGCCAGGCCGGTGCGGACGGCCCAGGTGGCGACCTCGGTGCGGGAGGTCATGTTGAGCTTGGCGAGGATGTTGGAGACGTGGACCGAGGCGGTCTTGGTGGAGATGTAGAGGCGGCGGGCGATCTCGCCGTTGGAGCAGCCCTCGGCCAGGAGGGTGGCGACCTCGCGTTCGCGGGGGGTGAGGGGGGTCGGGTCGGCGGGTGGGGGCTGGCCGTGGCCGAGGCGGCGGAGGAGGGCGGTGGCCTCGTCGCGGCGCCAGCCGGGCCAGCGCTCGAGCAGGTCGGCGGCCTGGCGGGCGTGGTCGAGGGCGGCCGGCCGGTCGCCGAGGGCGAGCAGGCAGCGGGCGGCGCCCTGGTGGCAGTCGGCGAGCAGGAAGGCGGCCCGGTAGACGTCGGCGTTGGCGAGCACCTGGCGGTAGGCGGCGAGGGCGGGCTCCGGGTCGCCGGCCACCTCCAGCAGGGCCGCCTCCAGGTGCTGGCGGCCGGCCCGGCGCGGGCTCCAGCGGTCGCCGGTGTCGGGGGTGGCGGCGTCGATGGCGTCCAGCAGCGGGCGGACCTCGGCGGGGGGCAGCCCGGCCCGGACGGCGGCGACCAGGCCGTGGATGCCGAGGGTGCCGTAACTCCAGCTCCAGCCCCGCCAGGCCGGGGCGGTCAGGTAGGCGGCCAGGGCGGCCCGGGCCGCCTCCAGGTCCCCGCCCCGGGCCGCCACCGCCATGCGGACGGCCCACAACCAGGCGGTGTCGCAAGGGTCGACCCCGGAGGAGGGCCGGTCCTGGTGCCGGCGGAGCAACGCCTCCGCCTGGTCGAGGTCGCCTGTCTCCAGCAGCAGGCTGGCCTCGTGCAGGTCGATCCAGAGGGGGTCGACCCATCCCTCCAGCGGGACCAGCTCGGAGCGGCGGGCGCCGCGCACGGCGTCGAGGGCCGTCGCCAGGTCGCCCTCGACGATGGCGATCTCACTGCGGTTCATGGCCCAGCCGGGGGCCTCCGACCCGCGGCCGGTCCGCTCGCCGGTCTCCTGCATCCGCCGCAGGACCTGGTGGCTGCGCTCCGGCGGCCAGATGCCGAGCTGGTGGACGAGCAGGTTGTAGAGGGCCCGGTGGAGCAGGTAGCCGAAGTCGCCCGCCTCGGCCTCGGCGGCCGCCTGCTCGAGCAGGGCGATGCCCTCCTCGTGGCCGGCGAGGGTGCTGGCCAGGGCGGTGCCCTTGTTGACCAGGGCCGAGACCCGCACGGCCGGGCTGCCGACGGCGTCGGCCATGGCCAGCGCCTTGTCGGCCCACTCGACGGCTCTGGCGTGCTGGTCGCTCAGCATGTGGGCCTCGGCGACCAGGCTGTAGGCGCGGGCCAGGGTCTCGCCCTGGCCGAGCGGCTCGGCCACCCGGAGCGCGGCCCAGACCGTCTGCCACTGACGCTGGAAGTCCCGCGCCTCCCAGTAGAGCCGGGCCAGGTGGATCAGGGCCCTGGCCTCCAGCTCGGGGTCGCCGCCGGCGGCGGCCTCCTGGTGCCAGCGCTCGCCGTGCTCGATGGCCAGCGACTGGAGCCCGATCATCCAGGCCGCCTTGGAGGCGGCGGCGAGCAGGTCCAGGTCGCGGTCGGCCTCGGACAGGCCGGTCTCGGCCAGGCGCAGGGCCTCGGCGGTGGAGCCCTGCTGGAGGTAGCTCCAGGCGCCGCTGCGGGCGGCCTCGACCAGCTCGTCGTAGCGCCCGGCCCCCTGGGCGTGCCAGGCCACGGCCGCCCAGTCGTCGGCGCCGCTCTCCTGGATGGCGGCCAGGGCCTTCTCGTGCAGGCGCCGCCGCTCCCGGCCGAGCAGGCGCCCGGCGATCGCCTCGCGGGTCAGGGCGTGCCGGAAGGCGAACACGTCCGGCTCCTCCTCGACCATCACGTTCCCGGCCACCAGGTGGCGGAGGACGGCGATCAGCTCGTCCTCGCCGCTGCCGGTGACGGCGGCCAGCAGGTCGAAGGAGATGCGCCGGCCGAGGATGGCGGCGGCGTCGACCACCCGGCGCTGGGCCG
Source organism: uncultured Actinomycetes bacterium (assembly GCA_937881255.1). Classification (GTDB taxonomy): domain Bacteria; phylum Actinomycetota; class CALGFH01; order CALGFH01; family CALGFH01; genus CALGFH01. The sequence goes on along the minus strand of CALGFH010000358.1, from coordinate 2,301 downwards.
GGTCGAGGTCGTCGAGGCGGCGCAGCACGGCCTCGCTCAGGTTCCAGGGCAGGGGCAGGGCGGCCAGGCGGGCCGGGTCGGCCCGGCCGGCGGTGACGACCAGCTCCTCCAGGAAGAACGGGTTGCCCCCGGTGCGCCGGTGCAGCGCCTCGGCCACCTGGAACGGCACCGGGTTGCGGTAGACGGCGGCCAGCAGCTCGGCCACCCCGGCCCGGCCCAGGCGCTCCAGGGCGATGGTGGTGACCACCCGCTGGCGCTCCAGCTCGACCAGCAGCTCGACCAGCGGGTGGCGGCGGCCGACCCCCTCGGGGCGGAAGGTGCCGGCCAGCAGCAGCGGCAGGCCGGGGGTGACGGCCAGGCGGCCGAACAGGGCGATGCTCTCGGCGTCGGCCCAGTGGAGGTCCTCGAAGACCAGCACGGCCCCGTCGGGGCCGGTCAGCTCGCGGACCAGGGCGACCGCGGCCCGCAGCAGCTCCTCCTGGCCGTAGTCGCGCTCGGCGTGGCCGGCCAGCTTGGGCGCGACCGGGGCCAGCAGCAGGCGCAGCGGCTCGGAGCGGTCGGCCAGCCGCTCGGGCACGGCGTCCCAGGCGGCCACCCGCGGCTCGACCGCCTCCAGGAGCAGCTGGAACGGCCGGCCGGGGGCGCCCTGGCTGCCCTGGCCGGCGAGCACCGCCACGGCCGGGTCGAGGGTGGCGACCAGCTCGGCGACCAGCCGGGTCTTGCCGATGCCGGCCTCGCCGCTGATCAGGGCGACGGCCGGGTCGCCGGTGGTGACGGCGAGCTCGCGCAGGCGCGCCAGTTCGGTGGCGCGCCCGATCATCACCGGGCTCAGCCCGGTCCGGGCGGCCAGCATGCTGGCCAGGCTACCAGCCAACGATGACGGGTCTTGGGGGGTGGGCCGGGGCCGGGCCGCTCAGGCGGCCCGGCCGGCCTTGGAGCTGGAGGTGGCGACGTGGGGGGTCTCGGTGGGGACGGGGGCGGGGACGACCCGGCTCAGGTCGCCGGCCGGCTCGATGAACCGGGCCTGGCGCCAGCTGGCCAGGACGGGGCGGCTGAGGCGGTAGCGGGCGGCGGCGGTCCGGAGGCCGGCGGCCCGCTCGGTGGCCAGCTGGCCCATGACGTCCGGGTGGGCGGTGGGGAACATGGGCTGCTCCTCGGGGTGGTTCACGGTTCGGTTCCTGTCAGAGCCATGATCCGTCTCTGAGGTAGGGTGCCCGCATCGGGCAACCGCCTTATCTCCGGGGCCTGGACTGCCTATATCGGCTGCTCAGAGGGCAAAAGGGGGCCTAGATGGCAGCAGCCGCGGTGCTCGCCGGCGGGGCCAGCCGGCGGATGGGCCGCGACAAGGCGACCCTGGCCGTCGGCGGGGTCGAGCTGGCCTCCCTGGCCCTGGCCGCGGCCGCCCGGGTCGCCCACCCGGTGGTCCTGGTCGCCCCCGAGGGCCACCCGGCCCGGCGGCTCGCCGCCCCGGCGATCGCCGACCCGGGGCTGGGGCCGCTGGCCGCCCTGGCCGCCGCCCTCGACGCCCTGACGGCCGAGCACGTCCTGGTCCTGGCCGGGGACCACCCGGGGCTGCGGGTGGAGCTCCTGGCCCGCCTGGTCGCCCTGGCCGGCGAGGCCGAGGCGGTGGCCTGCCGGCGCGGCCCCCGGCTGGAGCCCCTGGTCGCGGTGTACGAGCGGGCTCCGGCGCTGGCCGCCGCCCGGGCCCGCCTGGCCGGGCCGGCAGGGGGCCGCTCCCTGACCGGGCTGCTGGCCGACCTGGGCACCCTGGTGGTGGAGGAGCCGGAGTGGCGCCGCCTCGACCCCGACGGCCGCTCCTTCGTCGACCTGGACGACCCCGCCGACCTGGCCGCCTGGGACCCGGGCCCGCGCTAGGGTGCACCCGGGGATACGCCACGCGACCGGAGGGTGCGCCATGGACCAGTCGAACGAGCTCGGGCAGTTCCTGGAGCGGGTCCGCTCCCTGCTCGGGCCGAACCCGCCGGCGGTCAGCCCCGGCGAGCTCGAGGCCATCCTGGAGCTGGCCCGGGTGGCCGCCCACAGCTCGGAGCGCCGGGCCGCCCCGGTGACCACCTACCTGGCCGGCCTGGTCCTCGGCGGGGCCGCCCCCGAGGCCCGGGAGGCGTTCCTGGACGACCTGGTGGTCAAGCTGGAGGCGACCCGCTAGGCCCCGGCCGTCCCCAGCAGGGCCGGGTTGGTTGGTGGGATCAGACGCCGAGGCGCTTGCGGATCTCGGCCTGGACGTGGGCCGCCGGCTGGCTGGCGTCGACCTCGAGCACGACCTCCTTGGCCCGGAACAGC
>CALGFH010000357.1 GCA_937881255.1 uncultured Actinomycetes bacterium | reverse complement strand
ACAGCCTCAAGGGCGTCCCCGACTCCTGGCAGCTCTATGCGGTCGAGCTGGCCGATCGTTAGCCCGGTCGCGCCCCGGCCGGTCCCCTGGCCGGTGATGTACCAGCGCTGGAGCTGGCTGGCCTTCCGGTGGTCCACTGGTCGCCCGGGGTGCGGACCAGGATCAGCGGGCGGCCAGCGACGCCAGCGGGGTCCCGGCCATGCGGGCCAGCACGGCCACCCGGCCGCCCGGGTACAGCTCAGGGGCCAGGCGGGTGAACGCCTCGACGTCGCCGAGGTTGCCCTGCATCAGGTCGTAGTGCATCGGCACGACCGTCCCGATCCCGGCGTCGCGGGCCAGGGCGAGCGCCTCGGCGGCGTCCAGGTTGCCGACGATGTCCTGGGCCTCGCGCTCGGCGTCGCGGCCGTTGATGGGCAGCAGGGCGACGTCGACCCGGTGGCGCCGGAGCAGCTCGGCCTGGCCGTCCCAGCGCAGGGTGTCGCCGGCGTGGTAGAGGCGGCCGTCCGGGGTCTCGAGCACGTAGCCGAGGTAGCGGACCTGGTCGCCGTCGGCGGGCAGGCCGTGGCTGTAGGCGTCGGTCGCGTGCACGCCGTGCAGGGCCGGGACCGGGTGGACGGTCACGTCCCCGGCGGCGATGGGCTCGCCCGGCCGCGCCCCGACCAGGCGGCCGGGCGGCAGGCCGGCCTCGGCGGCGTCGGGCACGGCCGGGGCCGGCACCACCACCCGGGCCTGGTCGTCCAGCTCCAGCAGGTCGCGCAGGGCCGGGGCGTCGAGATGGTCGAGATGCTGGTGGGTGGCCAGGAGCAGCTCGGTCCCGGCCAGGTCGGCGATGCCCACCGGCGACGGGAACCGCCGGTCCGGGTGGTCGGAGAGGAACGGGTCGACGGCCAGGCGGGTGGCCGGGGTCCGGAGCAGGAAGCCGGCCTGCCCGATCCAGGTCAGCTCGGTGGTCATCCGGCGGCCCCGCCGGGCGCCGGGAACCGGGTCCGGGTCCAGCCGTAGTGGGGCTGGCGCGGGGGCGGGGCCGGCCGCAGCGCCGCCTCGGGCGGCCCGAGCAGGCGCAGCAGGGTGCCGGCGGGGGCGAAGGCGTCGTCCACCGCCTCCAGGGGGGCGGCCGGGTCGAGCCCGGCCTCCAGGACGGCCCGGGCGCAGGCCACGCCCAGGTCCCCGTCCAGCAGCTCGCGCACGATCGCGGGCAGGGTCTCGGGGTCCTGCAGCAGCCAGGAGTGGGTCGCCCCGTGGACCACGACCAGCTCGCCGCCCGTGCGCCGGGCGGTGTCCCGGGCCGAGGCCAGCGGCACCACCAGGTCGCAGTCGCCGTGCACGGCCACCACCGGCGTGCCCGTCCACCCGACATGGTCGAGCAGGGGGGCGCTGGCCGCGGCGTACAGGGCCGACAGGCCGGGACCGAACAGCCGCCAGGGCGCGGTCAGGTGGCCGACCATCACCGGGACGGCCAGGCGGCTGAGCTTGGCCGCCTGATCCAGGTCGCGGGCGAACGGGACCGTGCCCAGGGTGTCGGCCAGCAGCATCGCCCCCAGCACCCCGACCGACGGCGGCGCCCACCCGACCAGGCGGACCAGGCTGTCCCAGGGCGCGCCGACGCTGGCGTCGACCAGCAGCAGGGCCACCACCCGCTCGGGGCTGTGGGCGGCCAGCTCGGTCACCAGCCGGCCCCCCAGCGAGTGGCCGGCCAGCACGGCCCGCTCCACCCCGAGCTCGTCCAGGACCCGGCCGAGCAGGAGCCCGTACTCGTCGAGGCCCTTGCCGTCGTCGGAGATCCCGCTCCCGGCGACGTCGACCGCCACCACCCGGAAGCCGGCCCCGGCCAGCCGGCTGAGGGTCTGCACGTACATCCTGTCCGTCAGCAGCAGCCCGCTGGCCAGGACCAGGGGGATGCCGTGGCCACCGACGGCCACCCCGACGCGGCGGCCGCCGACGGTCAGGCGGTGCCGGGCCAGCCGCGGGCCCGCGGCCGTCGGGAGGGCAGGTTCCCCGGCGCCGTCACCGCCCGTTCTGTCGGTCCCGATCATCACGCCGCCCCGGCTCCCGCGCTCTCCGGCAACACGCCCGTCACCCGCCGGTTACCTCAAGTATGCAAGCTGGAAGCGAGTGCTGCAGCACCGGCCCAATCCGGGTGATACTGGCCGGGACCCGATCGGGATGTGTGAGCACCATGACTGACGTCACGCGCACCGCCACCCTGTACCGCCGACTCGCCGGCAGCTACGACCTGTCCACCGCCTGGCTCGAGCCCTACCGGCGCCGCGCCATCTCCCAGCTCCGCCTGCGCCCGGGGGACGTGGTCCTGGACGTCGGCTGCGGCACCGGCATGAGCTTCGAGCCGATCCAGGCCGCCATCGGCCCCGAGGGGCGGCTGGTCGGGATCGAGCCGAGCCCGGAGATGCTGGCCTCGGCCCGGGCCCGGGTCGAGGACGCCGGCTGGTCGAACGTGACCCTGCTGGAGGCCAGCGCCGAGGACGCGGCCGTCCCGGGGCCGGTCGACGCGGTCCTGTTCGCCTTCACCCACGACGTCGTGCAGTCCCCGAAGGCCCTGGCCAACACCCTCGGCCAGGTGCGGCCCGGCGGGCGCCTGGCCGCCGCCGGGCCCAAGTGGACGACCTTCGCGCCCCAGCTCAACCCGCTCGTGTGGCAGGTGGCCAGCCAGTTCGTGACCAGCTTCGAGGGCTTCCGGCGCCCGTGGGCCGAGCTGGAGCGGGCCGTGCCCGGGCTCTGGGTCGAGGAGGCCTACTTCGGCTGCGTCTACCTGGCCTGGGGCGGCCTGCCCAGGAATACTGGTGCCGTGCGCAACCACGTCCACCTCACCGACCTGCCCGACCTGGCCGGCCGGCACCTCGGCTACAGCGGCTGGCACGACATCACCCAGGACGACGTCTCGGCGTACGCCGCCCTCACCGACGACGAGCAGTGGATCCACGTCGACCCCGAGCGGGCCGCCGCCGGGCCGTTCGGGGCCACCGTGGCCCACGGCTTCCTCACCCTGGGCCGGTTCACCGCCCTGCTGGGGGAGATCCTGGCCGTCGACGGGGTCGCGACCACCCTCAACTACGGCCTCAACCGGGTCCGGTTCCCGGCCCCGGCCCGGGTCGGCGGCCGCCTCCGCATGGGCCTCGAGGTCAGCGCCGTCGAGCAGGCCGGCGACGGCATCCAGGTCCTCTACGCCGCCACCTTCGAGGTCGAAGGCCAGACCAAACCGGTCTGCGTGGCCGAGGTGATCTTCCGGTACTACGGGTGATCCCGGCCCGCCGGGGCGCCAGGGCCGAACAGAGGCTGGGGCGGGCGGCGCTGGCCACGGCGCTGGTGTTCGCGGTCAACGGGTTCCTGCTGGCCTCGTGGGTTTCGAGGCTGCCGGCGACCCGGGACCGGCTGGGGGCCAGCGTGGCCGAGCTGGGGCTGGTGCTGCTGGCCCCGGGGTTCGGGTCGCTGCTGTCGATGCCGTTCAGCGGGCGGTGGTGCCGCAGGTTCGGGAGCCGGGTGGTGATCGCCGCCACCACCGTCGCCGCCTCGGTCGCGCTGGCCGCCCTGGCGGTGGTGCCGACCTCGTTCACCCTGGGGCTGGCGCTGTTCGTCTGGGGGTCGTTCTACGGGTCCTGGGACGTGGCCATGAACGTCCACGGCAGCGCCGTCGAGCAGCGCGCGGGTCGCGAGTGGATGCCCCGCTACCACGCCTGCTGGAGCGTCGGCGGCATCGCCGGCGCCGGCTGCGGCGCCCTCGCCGCCCAGGCCGCCATGCCCCTGCCCCTCCACTTCTCCGCTGTCGCCGTACTCTGCACCGCGCTGGTGATGGTCGCCCTCCGCGCCTTCATCGAGGACCGCACGGAGGTGCCCGCCCGAGGCGCCCCGGGCACCCTCGAACCCGCCCTCCCGGTGCCAGGCCCCCCGGAGGGGGAGCGTAGCCCACCGCGAGAACAGGTGGAGGTGGGTATCCACAACCCCCGCCGGCGGGGGCGGAGAAGGTTGCCAGGCCGCGTCCACAGCCCCGGCCCGCGGGTGTTGACGGGGCGGTTGTTGCTGGTGGGGGTGGTGACCCTGTGTGCGACCACGTTGGAGGGGGCGGCGGCGGACTGGCTGGCCCTGTACCTGACCGACGAGCGGGGGGCGACCCAGTCGCTGGCCGCGGCGGGCTATGCGGTGTTCGCGGTGGCGATGGCCGGGGGGCGGTTCTCGGGGACGGCGGTGGCGGAGCGGCTGGGGCGGGACGGGGCGGTCAGGGCCGGGGGGGTGGTGAGCTTCGTGGGGGTGCTGCTGACGGTGCTGGGGCCGGGGCTGGTGTCGGTGTACCTGGGGGCGGCGCTGTGGGCGCTCGGGGTCTGCCTGGTGTTCCCGGCCGCGGTCAGCGCCGGGGGGGAGGCTCCCGAGCGGCCGGCGGACGCGATCGCCGCCGTGACCACCATCGGGTATGGCGGGTTCCTGCTCGGACCGCCGCTGATCGGGCTGCTGGCCGAGCAGGTCGGGCTCGGCCGGGCCCTGCTGGTCCTGCTCGTGCTGGCCGGCGGGATCGCCGCCCTGGCCCCGGCGGTCCGCTCCCGGCGGAGCCGGGCCGCCCCGGTGGGCTAGCATCCTGGTAATGCTCTACGGCAGACGCGCCCAGTGCGACGCCCTCGAACGGCTGCTCGCGGACGCCCGCCGGTCGCGCAGCGGGGTCCTGGTGGTCCGAGGCGAGGCCGGCGCCGGCAAGTCCGCGCTGCTGGAGCATGCCGCCGGGCAGGCCGACGGGATGCTGGTGCTCAGGGCGACCGGGGTCGAGTCCGAGGCCGAGCTGCCGTTCGCCGCCCTCCACCAGCTGCTCCGGCCGGTGCTGGGCCTGGCCGGCCGGTTGCCCGAGCCGCAGGCGGCCGCGCTCGGCGGGGCCCTCGGCCTCGCCGTCCCACGGGCCGAGGACCGGTTCCTGGTCTCGGTGGCGGTGCTGAGCCTGCTCGGCGAGGCGGCCGAGGAGCGGCCGGTGCTGTGCCTGATCGACGAGGCCCAGTGGCTCGACCGGTCCTCGGCCGAGGCGCTGGCCTTTGTCGCGCGGCGGCTGGAGGCCGAGGGGGTGGTGTGCCTGTTCGGCGCCCGCGACGGCGACCCGCGCGACTTCGCCGGCGCCGGCCTGCCCGAGCTGCGCCTCGAGGGGCTCGACCCGGAGGCGGCGGCCGCCCTGCTCGCCGGGGCCGGGGCCGACCTGCCGGCCGAGGTGGTGGGCCGCCTGGTCGAGCGGACCGGCGGCAACCCGCTGGCCCTGCTGGAGCTGCCCGGGTCGCTGGCCCCCGACCAGCTGGCCGGGCGGGCCCCCCTCGAGGACGTGCTCCCCCTGACCACCCGGCTGGAGCGGACATTCGGCGAGCGGGTCCGCCGCCTGCCCGACCCGGCCCGGGCCCTGCTGCTGGTGGCGGCGGCCGAGACCACCGGCGACCCGGCGGTGGTGCTCCGGGCCGGCGCCCGGCTCGGGGCCGGGGCCGGGGAGCTGGCCGAGGCCGAGGCGGCCGGGCTGGTCCGGACCGGCGACGGCCGGCTGGCCTTTCGGCACCCGTTGGTCCGGTCGGCTGCCTACCAGACCGGGACCCTGGCGGACAGGCAGGCCGCCCACCGGGCCCTGGCCGAGGTGCTGACCGGCGAGGACGCCGCCGACCAGCGGGCCTGGCACCTGGCCGCGGCCACCGTCGGGCCCGACGAGGAGGCGGCCGCCGGGCTGGAGCGCTCGGCCGACCGGGCCCGGCGGCGGGGCGGGCACGCCGCGGCCGCGGCCGCGCTGGAGCGGGCGGCCGGGCTCACCGGCGACGACCACGAGCGGGGCCGGCGGCTGGCCGCGGCGGCGACCGCGGCCTGGCTGGCCGGCCAGGCCGACCGGGCGGCGGCCCTGCTCGACCGGGCCGAGCCGCTGGCCTCGGACCCGCGCGGCCAGGCCGCCGTGGCCCACCTGCGGGGGTCGATCGAGGCCAGCCGGGGCATCGCCCTCGACGCCTCGGCCATGCTGGTCGCCGGGTCGGAGCTGGCCGCGGCCGTCGATCCCAGTCAGGCCCTGCAGATGCTGGTCGAGGCGAGCGAGATCGCCAGCTACGCCGGTGACGTGACCCCGACCGCCGAGCTCGGCCGCCGGGCCGCCGCCCTGCCCGTGGCCGACAAGGCGGGCGAGTTCCTCAGCGACCTGCTCCAGGGGATGGGCCGGGTGGCCGAGGGCGACGGCGCGGCCGGCGCGCCGCTGCTGCGTCGGGCCATCGCCCTGGCCGCCACCATGGAGCACCCCCGCCGGCTGCTCTGGGCCGGGGTCGCCGCCTTCTTCGTCGGCGAGCACGAGACCGGGAACGCCCTGTACGCGCGGGCCGTGGCCAGGGCCAGGCAGGAGGGCGCGGTCGGGCTGCTGCCGGTGACGCTGGAGTACCTGGCCCCGGTCGAGCTGGTCGCCGGCCGCTTCGACGCGGCCACCGCCAGCGCCACCGAGGGCCTGCGCCTGGCCCGCGAGACCGGCAACGACACCAGCGCCTGCCGGCACCTGGCCACCCTGGCCCACCTGGCCGCCCTGCGGGGCGACGAGGAGGCCTGCCGGGCCAGCGCCGCCGAGGCGCTGGAGCGGGCCGCCGCCCGCGGCCTTGGGCTGCTTGCGACCCTGGCCGGCAACGCCCTCGGCCTGCTCGACCTGGGGCAGGGCCGGGCCGCCGAGGCGCTGGCCCGGTTCCAGCGGCTGCTGGCCGCCGGCCCGGGCGCCGGCAGCCCCTTCTTCGCCGTCTACACCGTGCCCGACCTGGTCGAGGCGGCCGTCCGGAGCGGCCAGCCGGAGGCCGCGGCCGCCCCCCTGGCCGCCTTCGGGCAGTTCGCGGCCGTCGCCGGCACCCAGGAGGTGCAGGCCCAGCTGGCCCGCTGCCGCGGCCTGGCCGGTCCCGAGGAGGAGGCGCCGGCCCAGTTCGAGCAGGCCCTGGCCCTGCACGACGGCCAGACGCGCCCGTTCGACCTGGCCCGGACCGAGCTGGCCTACGGCGAGGCGCTGCGCCGGGCCAGGCGGCGGGGCGAGGCCCGCACCCACCTCCGGAGCGCCCTGGAGACCTTCCAGCGGCTGGGGGCGGCACCCTGGGCCGAGCGGGCCGGGGCCGAGCTCCGGGCCACCGGCGAGACCGCCCGCAAGCGCGACCCCAGCACCCTCAGCCAGCTCACCCCCCAGGAGCTCCAGATCATCCGCCTGGTCGGCGAGGGCGGGACCAACCGCGAGATCGGCGCCCAGCTGTTCCTCAGCCGCCGCACCATCGACTACCACCTGCGCAACGTGTTCGTGAAGCTGGGCGTCTCCTCCCGGGCCGAGCTGATCCGCCTCGCCCTGGGACAGCGGTCAAGTCTCCGGGTTTGAGGCGGTACGTGGCCGCCGTGGGCGGCGCGCAGGCCTGAGCGCCGCACGGACGGCTTGGCGCCGCATGCGGCGCCGGATCCATGACCGCTGTCCCAGCCGACCGGTGACTACACCGATACGACGGCCCGGGCGCCGGAGGATCCTCAGGGTGCGCAAGCCCCCGCATCGCAGGAGGTCCGGATGAGTGTCTCGGTCAACAAGCTGTTCGGGCTGGAGGGCGACAACTGGACGCGTCATGCCAACCCGGTGAGCGTCTGGACCCGGTTCGCCGTCCTGCCCCTGCTGGCCCTGGCCGTCTGGAGCCGGGAGTGGATCGGCTGGTGGTCGCTGGCCGCGGTCGCCCTGGCCCTGGTGTTCATGATGGTCAACCCGCTGCTGTTCCCCCCGCCCCGATCGACCCGCAACTGGGCCTCCAAGGGCGTGTTCGGCGAGCGCATCTGGACCGAGCGGGCCACCGTCGAGCTGCCGCCCCAGTTCCGCTCCAAGGTGCTGCAGGTCACCTACGCCATCCAGGTGGCCGGCCTGGCCGTGCTGGTCTACGGGCTGGTCCGGCTGGACCTCCTGGAGGTCGTGTCCGGGCTGGTCATCCTGCAGACGGCCAAGGCCTGGTTCATCGACCGCATGGTGCTGCTGTTCGAGCACATGAAGGCCGGCAATCCCGAGTACGCGGCGTGGGAGTACTGAGCAGGCATCGACACCCCTGCCATACTTCGGTTCATGGACACCAGTTCGAGCCACACCATCGGGGCCGCCCGTGACGTGACCCCGCCGGGGAGCCGACGGAGCCGTCGCCGGCGGCGCCCGACCGGTGAGCCGCCGCCGCTGCCGCGCCACCTGGAGAGCACCGGCGTCGGCTGGATGGTCGCCGCCCTCGGGCTGGTCATCCTCACGCTGCTGGTGTTCATGGCCGGCCGCTACGGCCGCGGGGTCTCCTTCGCGGTGGCCGACAACCGGGTGGTGGAGGCGCTGGCCAACCTGCGCACCCCCGGGCTGACCAGCCTCATGCTGGGGCTGAACGGCCTGCTCGGCTCCTTGTGGACGGTCAAGGTCCTGGCCTGGGCGACCCTGATCGTGCTGGTCGTCTACAAGCGCTTCCGGCACCTGTTCATCGGGCTGATCTGCTTCCAGGTGGTCAGCCTGGCCGTGGTCGGCCTCTCGGCGGCGGCGCGGCGGCCACGCCCGTTCGGCGTGGAGCTGGAGGGGTCCTGGGCAGGCTGGGCGATGCCGTCGCGGCCGGTCGCCTTCCTGGCCGCCGCCCTGATCATCATGCTGTACACCCTGGTCCCCAAGGGCCGCTGGCGGCAGGCCGGCAAGTGGGTCGCCACCGGGCTGGTCACCCTGCTCGCCCTGGCCCGCATGTACCTGGGCCTCGACGCCCCCAGCGACGTGCTCGTGGGGGCGGCCCTCGGGGTCACCATCCCGCTGCTGGCCTTCCGCTGGTTCGCGCCCTACGAGGTCTTCCCGATCAGCTACCGTCGCGGCCGCACCGCTCACC
>CALGFH010000356.1 GCA_937881255.1 uncultured Actinomycetes bacterium | reverse complement strand
GGGCCTGGGGCACGATCGAGAAGAAGAAGGAGAACGACGAGATCGTCGAGGGGACCGTCATCGAGGTCGTCAAGGGCGGCCTGATCCTCGACATCGGCCTGCGCGGCTTCCTCCCCGCCTCCCTGGTCGAGATGCGCCGGGTGCGCGACCTGCACCCCTATGTCGGGCGCACCCTCGAGGCCAAGATCATCGAGCTCGACAAGAACCGCAACAACGTGGTCCTGTCCCGCCGGGCCTGGCTGGAGGAGACCCAGTCGGCCACCCGCCGGGCCTTCCTGCACACCCTGCGCAAGGGCGAGGTCCGCAAGGGCGTCGTCTCCAGCATCGTCAACTTCGGGGCCTTCGTGGACCTGGGCGGCGTGGACGGCCTGGTCCACGTGTCCGAGCTGTCCTGGAAGCACATCGACCACCCCTCCGAGGTGGTCGAGGTCGGCCAGGAGGTCGAGGTCGAGGTCCTGGACGTCGACCTGGAGCGCGAGCGGGTCTCGCTGTCGCTCAAGGCGACCCAGGAGGACCCGTGGCGCCAGTTCGCCCGCTCCCACCAGATCGGCGAGCTGATCCCGGGCCGGGTGACCAAGCTGGTGCCGTTCGGCGCCTTCGTCCGCGTCGACGACGGCATCGAGGGCCTGGTCCACATCTCGGAGCTGGCCGAGCGCCACGTCGACATCCCCGAGCAGGTGGTCAGCGTCGGTGAGGAGATCACCGTCAAGGTGATCGACATCGACCTCGACCGCCGCCGCATCTCCCTGTCGCTCAAGCAGGCCGCCCAGGACCAGGCCCAGCTCAACGCCCCGGAGGACGAGCTGGCCCTGGAGGAGGGCGCCTACCAGTACGCCGAGGGCGAGTACGCCGAGGGCGTCTACGCCGAGGGCACCTATGCCGAGGGCGACTACGCCGACGGCAGCTACGTCTACGACGAGCAGGGCAACCCGATCGGCGTGATGCCGGGCACGGCCATGGCCGAGGCGTTCCAGGAGGCCGGCTTCTACGAGGGCGGCTACGACGCCGAAGGCCAGCCGGTCGAAGGCCAGCCGGCCGAGGGCCAGCCGGCCGAGGGCCAGCCGGCCGAGGCCCAGCCGGCCGAGGCCCAGGCCGCCCCGGAGGGCGAGCAGGCCCAGGCGGCCGACGCCGGCCAGGGTGAGCAGGCGGGCGACGACACGCTCGAGAACATCGTCGAGGACCTGAAGCGCAAGAACGCCGGCGAGTAGCCGGCCTCCGGGCCAGCGCGTCGCCGGCAGGCAAGGTCGGCCGGTCAGCGGGACATACTCGAGGGGGCGGCGGCATGCTGCTCGTCGGGCTCACGGGAGGCATCGCCTCGGGCAAGAGCACGGTCTCGGCCATGCTCGCCGAGCGGGGCGCCGAGATCATCGACGCCGACCACATCGCCAGGCAGATCGTCCTGCCGGGCCTGCCGGCCTGGTGCAAGATCCGCGAGCACTTCGGGCCCGGGGTGCTGCACCCCGACGGCCAGATCGACCGCCAGGCCCTGGCCGACATCGTCTTCGCCGACAAGGCCAAGCTGGCCCTGCTCAACGAGATCACCCATCCGGCGATCTTCGCCCGGATCGCCGACCGCCTCGAGGAGTACCACGACCAGGACGTGGTCGTGATCCTGGACGCGGCCCTGCTGATCGAGGCCGGGCTGGCCGAGGGCGTGGACGTGGTGATCGTCACCCACTCGCCGACCGAGATCCAGGTCGAGCGCCTGGCCGCCAAGGGGGTGGGGGAGCGGGACGCCAGCTCCCGGATCGCGGCCCAGCTGGAGCCGGAGAAACGCCTGGCCAGGGCCGACATCGTGATCGACAACAGCGGCTCGGTGGAGAAGCTGGGCCGCCGCGTCGACGAGGTCTGGGAGGAGCTCCAGGGCCTGCTCGAGCAGCGCAGGACGCGTCTGGCCGGCGACCCGGACCCGTGACTGCGGCCGGTTGGGAACTGTAGCCTGCGCGGTATGAGCCGTCTGCCCCCCATTCCGGATCCGCTCGATTGCGTGCTGTTCGACGCCGGCGACACCCTGCTGGCCCCGGCACCGAGCTTCCAGGGACGGTTCGTGGCCGTTGCCGCCGACCAGGGGCTGCCCCTGGAGGAGGCGGCCGTCGACGCCGCCATCGCCGCCGCCGTGCGGGCCGCGGCCTGGCCGGAGGACTGGACCGACCCGGCCACCCAGCGCGAGTTCTGGATGGGCTTCTACCGGGAGATCCTGACCAGCCTGGGCCACGCCGACGACGGCCTGCAGCTGGCCGAGGCGCTGTTCGCCTCGTTCAGCGACCCGGCCTCCTACCAGCTGTTCGACGACGTCCGGCCGGCCCTGGAGGAGCTGGCCGGCCGGGGCATCACCCTCGGGGTGGTGTCCAACTTCGAGCCCTGGCTGGCCGACATCCTCGCCCTCCAGGGGATCGACCACCTGTTCGCGACCGTGGCCATCTCCGGGGTGCTGGGGGTGGCCAAGCCCGACCCGGGCATCTTCGAGGCCGCCCTGGCCGAGGCCGGGGCCGACCCGTCGGCGACCGTGCACGTCGGCGACCAGCCGGCCAACGACGTGGCCGCGGCCAGGGCGGTCGGCATCACCCCGGTGCTGATCGACCGCTTCGCCCGCTACCCCGAGCCCGACGGCGCCCACCGGGTCGAGGACCTCGGGGGATTGGTGAAGCTCGTCAACGGGCAAAGGCCGGGCTGATGGACCGGAGCTTCTGGCGGGTCATCGCCAACGACGAGAACGCCCTCCCCCAGGGCGAGTGGGTGGCCGAGCTCACCCCCGAGCTGCTCGGCTGGCTGGGCTCGACCGACCCCGAGCTGCGGGACGAGTTCGCCTACCGGATCCTGGCCGCCTGGATCGAGCGCGGCCAGTACGGGGGCGACCAGCTGCGCACCATGGCCAAGCAGATGACCGCCAACCTGGAGGCCGGGCTGGGCGAGCAGGACACCGACTCGGTCTACCTGCGCACCTACTCGGTGCTGATCCTCATGGAGATCGTCGCCTTCGACAACGCCAACCCGTTCCTCGACCAGGCCGACCTGGACGGCTTCCTGGAGGCCGCCCTCGGCTACCTGCTGCGCGAGCGGGACCTGCGCAGCTGGGTCCCGGGACCGGGCTGGGCGAACGCCGTCGGCCACGCCGCCGACCTGTTCATGATGCTGGCCCGCAGCCCCCACCTGGGCGCGACCGAGCTCCAGCGGATCCTCGACGCGATCGCCGACCGGCTGCTCACCCCGGCCCCGGCGGTGTTCGTCCACCACGAGGACGAGCGCCTGGCCTACGCCACCCTCAACGTGCTCCGGCGCAACCTGGTCGACCGGACCTGGCTGGTCGCCTGGCTGGACCGCTTCACCGCCGCCCCCGGCCAGGAGTCCTGGCGGTCGGCCTACGCCAGCGAGGCCGAGTCGGCCGCCCGGGCCAACGTCACCGCCTTCCTGCGCAGCCTCTACTTCCAGCTGATCCTGACCGAGAGCCCGCCCCCCGACGCCCAGCGCACCTCGGACGCGGTCCTGGTCACCATCAGGCGGGCCGACATCGGCTTCTACGACCTGGCCTGAGCGGGCGGGTCGAGGGCGGCCACCGCCCAGGCGGCCAGGGCGGCCGCGGCCAGCAGGTGCCAGGCGGCGTGGCCCTGGAGGAGGCTGTCCGGGTCGCACCAGGGGCTGGCCGTGCGGCCCGCCCACCAGCAGGCCGCGCCGGCGGCGGCCGCGGCCAGGGCGGCCCGGTAGGCGACCAGCCCCCTGGGCGGCAGGCGGGACCGGCCGACCCGCCGGGCGAGCTCGTGCCAGGCGACCAGCCCGGCCACCGCGTACAGGCTGCCGTCGTGCAGCAGGCGGGCGGCGGGGGAGCCGGGGCCGTGGTAGTCGACACTGCCGATCCCGGCCGCGGCCACCGCCACCCCGAAGGCGACCGTTGTCGGCCTGGCCGGGCGAGCACCGCCCCGCAGGCCGCGGCCGGCCAGCCAGGCCCCGACGGCCACCAGGGCCAGGGCGGAGGCGGTGTTGACCGGCTGGGCGATCAGGCCGTCGTGGAGCCGTTCGCAGTCGCCGGCGCCAAGGGCCACAGCCCTCAGCCGGTGCGCTCGATGTTGGCCCCGAGGGTGCGCAGCCGCTCGTCGATGCGCTCGTAGCCCCGGTCGATCTGGCCGACGTTGCCGATGATCGACTCGCCGTCGGCGGCCAGGGCGGCCAGCAGCAGGGCCATGCCGGCGCGGATGTCGGGCGACTCCAGCCGCTCCCCGTACAGCTGGGTGGGGCCGTTGACGACCACCCGGTGGGGGTCGCAGACGATGATCCGGGCTCCCATGCCGACCAGCTTGTCCACGAACACCAGGCGGTTCTCGAACATCTTCTCGAAGATCAGGATCGTGCCCCTGGCCTGGGTGGCGACCGCGACCGCGATCGAGGTCAGGTCGGCCGGGAAGGCCGGCCAGGGCCCGTCGTCGATCTTGGGGATGGCCTGGCCGAGGTCGTCCTCGACCTCGAGGGTCTGGTCGCGGGGGACCCGCAGGCGGTCCCCGTCCAGCTCCCAGGTCAGCCCGAGGCGGTAGAAGCCGACCTCGACCGGGCGCAGGTCGTCCTCGGCCACGTTCTCGACCACCAGCTCGCCCCCGGTGACCGCGGCCAGGGCGGCGAAGCTGGCCACCTCGATGTAGTCGGTGCCGATGGTGTGCTCGCCCCCGCCGAGCCGCTCCACCCCCTCGATCACCAGGAGGTTCGAGCCGATCCCGGAGATGCGGGCGCCCAGGCCGACCAGGAACCGGCACAGGTCCTGGACATGGGGCTCGCAGGCGGCGTTGCCGATGATGGTCGTGCCCTCGGCCAGCACCGCGGCCATGATGGCGTTCTCGGTGGCCGTCACCGACGCCTCGTCGAGGAACATCGACGCCCCCCGGAGCCGGCCCACCTCCAGCTCAAGGGCCCGGTCGAAGCTGGCGTGGACCCCCAGGCTGCGGAAGGCCAGCAGGTGGGTGTCGAGCCGCCGCCGGCCGATCACGTCGCCGCCGGGGGGCGGCAGCAGGCAGTGGCCGGTCCTGGCCACCAGCGGCGCCGCCAGCAGCACCGAGGCCCGGATGCGGGTGCACAGGGCCGGGTCGAGCGAGGCCCGGTGCAGGCCGCGGGGGTCGATGCGGACATCGTTGGGGCCGGGCCGCTCCACCGTCGCGCCGGTCGAGGCGACCAGCTCCAGCATCGTCTCGACGTCCAGGATGTGGGGAACGTTGCGCAGCAGCACCGGCTCGTCGGCCAGCAGCGAGGCGGCCACGATGGGCAGCGCGGCGTTCTTGTTCCCGGCCGGGCGGATGGTGCCGCTGAGCGGCTGCCCGCCCTTGATGACGAAGCTCTCCATGACGCTCCCAGCTTCAGCTGCCGTTCGGGGGCACGGCCGCCTACTCTACCCCGGCCGCGTCTCGGCCTGGTCAAGCTCCGGTCACGGCTGTCGTGGTCGGCTCGTACACTGGGGGTTGCGCTTCCAGCGATGGAGTTCCCCCTCATGCCCGACTTCAAGCTCATCAGCGACATGCCCGCCGCCGGCGACCAGCCGGCGGCCATCGACGCCATGGTCGCCGCCCTCGACGGCGGCGAGCAGGGCGTCACCCTGCTGGGCGTGACCGGCTCGGGCAAGACCCGCTCGATGGCCGGGGTGATCGAGCGGGTCAACCGGCCGGCCCTGATCATGGCCCCCAACAAGACGCTCGCGGCCCAGCTCACCAACGAGTTCAAGGAGCTGTTCCCCGACAACGCGGTCGAGTACTTCGTCTCCTACTACGACTACTACCAGCCCGAGGCCTACATCCCCCAGACCGACACCTACATCGAGAAGGACTCCTCGATGAACGAGGAGATCGACCGGCTGCGCCACTCGGCCACCCTGTCCCTGCTGACCAGGCGGGACGTGATCGTGGTGGCCTCGGTGTCGGCCATCTACGGCCTCGGCTCGCCCCAGGAGTACCGCGACCAGATGCTGTGGCTCAAGCGGGGCGAGAGCTACGACCGCGACGGGGTGCTGCGCAAGCTGGTCGACATCCACTACGACCGCAACGACCTCAGCTTCGTCCGGGGCAAGTTCCGGGTCAGGGGCGACACCCTGGAGGTCTTCCCGGCGTACGAGGAGCGGGCCATGCGCCTGGAGTTCTTCGGCGACGAGGTCGAGCGGATCCTGGTCATGGACCCGGTCACCGGCGAGATCGTCGGCGAGCGGGACGAGCTGTACGTGTTCCCGGCCACCCACTACGTGGCCGGGTCGGACCGGATGCGCCGGGCCATCGCCGCCATCGAGGTCGAGCTGGCCGAGCGCCTGGCCGTGCTGGAGCGCGAGGGCAAGCTGCTGGAGGCCCAGCGGCTGCGCATGCGCACCAACTACGACCTGGAGATGCTGCGCGAGGTCGGCACCTGCAACGGGATCGAGAACTACTCCCGGCCGATCGACGGCCGCGCCCCCGGCAGCCCGCCGTTCACCCTGATCGACTACTTCCCCGACGACTTCGTGCTGTTCCTGGACGAGTCGCACGTGACCGTGCCCCAGCTCCAGGGCCAGTACGAGGGCGACCACAGCCGCAAGGTGACCCTGGTCGAGCACGGCTTCCGGCTGCCGTCGGCGATGGACAACCGGCCCCTGCGCTTCGACGAGTTCTGGGAGCGGGTCGGCCAGCGGGTGTTCGTCTCGGCCACCCCCGGCCCCTACGAGCGGCGCGAGTCGGGCAGCCTGGTCGAGCAGGTCATCCGCCCCACCGGGCTGGCCGACCCCGAGGTGCTGGTCCGCCCGACCAAGGGCCAGATCGACGACCTGATCCACGAGGTCCGCTCCCGGGTCGAGCGCGACCAGCGGGTCCTGGTCACCACCCTGACCAAGAAGATGGCCGAGGACCTGACCGACTACCTGCTGGAGATGGGCCTGCGGGTCCGCTACCTGCACTCCGAGATCGACACCGTGCAGCGGATCGAGATCCTGCGCGACCTGCGCCTGGGCGAGTTCGACACCCTGGTCGGGATCAACCTGCTGCGCGAGGGCCTCGACCTGCCCGAGGTGACCCTGGTGGCCATCCTGGACGCCGACAAGGAGGGGTTCCTGCGCTCGGAGACCTCCCTGGTCCAGACCATCGGCCGGGCCGCCCGCAACGTCGACGGCCAGGTGATCATGTACGCCGACCAGGTCACCCCGTCGATGCAGCGGGCCATCGAGGAGACCAACCGGCGCCGCAAGCTCCAGATCGACTTCAATGCGGCCAACGGGATCGACCCCCAGACGATCCGCAAGCGGGTCACCGACATCATCCAGGCCCTGCGGGGCGAGGAGGAGGGCACCGCCATCGGCGGCCGGGCCCGCAAGGGCCGAGCCCCCACCCCGGCCCGGGGCCGGGCCGGCCGGCGGGGCGGCGAGCCGGCCGTGTCGGGCATGCCCCGGGCCGACCTGGAACGCCTGATCGCCTCCCTCGAGGAGGAGATGCACGAGGCCGCCAAGGAGCTCCGCTTCGAGTACGCCGCCCGCATCCGCGACGAGGTCGGCGACCTGCGCCGCGAGCTCCGCGCCATGGCCGACGCGGGCGTGGGCTAAACTGCGGCGTTCGTCTGAGACCGCTCGCCCCTGGAGGTCGTGGTGCGCCGCTGGGTGATCATCGGCGTGGTCGCCGTCGTCGTGCTGGCGGCCGCCGGGGCCGGGGCGTGGTGGCTGCTGCGGCCCAAGGCGAAGCCGGAGCCGGTGGCGGCCGCCTACCTGGAGGCCTGGGGACGCAAGGACTGGGCGGCCATGCAGGCTCAGGTGGCCGCGCCGCCGGCCGACTTCGCCAAGCGGCACACCGACATGGTCGACGCCCTGCGGGTCGCCGGGGCCAGCTTCACCCCGGGCACGGCCACGGTCACCGACGACCGGGCCGAGCTGCCGTTCCAGGCCAAGCTGGAGCTGCGGGCGCTGGGGGAGTGGCCCTACCAGGGGCTGCTGCGGCTGGTCCGGCGGGACGACCGCTGGCTGGTCGACTGGTCGCCGGCCACCCTCCACCCCGACCTGGCCGAGGGGCAGCGCTTCCAGCGGACCCGGACCTGGCCGGAGCGGGCGCCGATCCTGGCCGCCGACGGGTCCGAGCTGGCCGGGCCCGGGCCGGTGGTGACGGTCAACGTCGTCGGCGAGCGGGTCAGGGACCCGGCCGAGGTCGCCGACGCCCTCGAGGCCCACGCCGAGGTTCCCGCCAAGGTGGCCAAGCAGGCCCTGGCCGACGCCGAGCGCCGGCCCAACCAGGCGGTCCCCGTTGTCACCATGCCCGAGGCCGACTACCAGGCCATCAAGGAGCAGATCTACCCGGTGCCCGGCCTGTCGTTCGAGGCCGGGGTGGGCCGCGAGTACAACGGCCCGATCTCGACCCGGGTCCTGCTCGGCTCGGTCGGGCCGGTGACCGCCGACGACCTCACCGAGCTGGGCGCCCCCTACCAGACGGGCGACGAGGTAGGCCACGGCAACGGCCTCGAGGCCGCCTTCGAGCGCCAGCTCGCCGGCACCCCGTCCGGCGAGGTCCGCCTGGCCGGCGGGGACGGGAAGGCGGCCAAGGTCCTGCACCGGTTCCCCGGCGAGGACGGCCAGGCCCTGGAGACGACCCTGGACCCGCGGGTCCAGGAGGCGGCCGAGGCCGCCCTCGACTCCCTGACCAAGCCGGCCGCCCTGGTGGCCGTGCAGCCGTCCACCGGCGAGCTGCTGGCCGTGGTCAACAGCCCGTTCCACGGCTACAACCGGGCCCTGCTCGGCCGCTACCCGCCCGGGTCGACCTTCAAGGTGGTGACCGCCGGGGCCCTGCTGGAGTCGGGCCTGCGCCCCACCGACCCGGTCGACTGCCCCAAGGAGGCCAAGGTCGGCGGCCGCACCTTCGGCAAC
>CALGFH010000355.1 GCA_937881255.1 uncultured Actinomycetes bacterium | reverse complement strand
GGCTGGCCGGAGGCGGCGGTCGGGTCGCGGGTGTGGGGCAGCCGGCTGGTCCACTCCCACGCCGAGCCGGTCGCGGGTGGGTGGACCGCCTGGATCCGGAGGTCGTCGGGGGCGTGGAAGGCGGCGAGCTCGCAGAGGAGGGAACGGGCGAGGGCGCGCGTGCCGGCCGGTGGGCCGGTGAGGGCGAGGACGTCGAGGTCGCGGAGCGGGACGACCACCGGGGCGCCGGGGAGCCAGGCGGTCCGGCGGACGATCTCCTCGGCTGCTTCCAGCAGTTCGGGGTCGTGCTCCAGGAGAGGGCCGCCGGGGGTGTCGAGGCGGGCCCGGTTGGCGAGAGGGACCGGGCCACGGCCGACCCGCACCGTGAGGAAGTCGGAGTCGGTGGGGCGACGCTCCCAGAGGCGGTCGGTCTGGTCGACGATCGCCGGGAGGGCCGGCGGGTCGGGGTGGAGGTGCTCGGCGATGGCGAGCTGGGTGGCGGCCAGGTGGTCGGCCTTGGCCGCGACCCGCTCGAGGTGGGCGAGGTAGCGGGACCGGTCCCGGCGCCTGGCCCGCCGGGCGGCGCGGCGCTCGACCAGGCGGAGCCCGAGCCCGGCCACCACCGAGGCCACGGCGGCCCCGATCACCAGGGCGACCAGCCACGCGGGCCGGGGGCCGGGCACCGCGAACAGGAACGCCATCGACCCGCCACTCCCGATCAGCGGCACCAGGTACTGCAGCCAACCAGCGGCGCCGGAGCCCGTCCACCCCACCGTCGGCGGGGCGGCAACGGTCAGCTCGGCCGCCGGCAGCAGCGGCGGGTAGGCCCGCGCCGGCCGGTGCACGATCGTGGAGGTTGCCATGACGGCACGCTACGACCCCGGCCCACCACCCGTGGGACCCGAACCGAAATCTGTGGACAGACCGATCCGACCCGCTGTGCTAGGGCAGCATGATCGTCTGGAAGTCGTAGGGCTCGCGCTGGAACCCGATGCGCTCGTAGAGGGCGACCGCGGGGGTGTTGAAGTCGTTGACGTACAGCGACAGGTTGGGGTGGCGGTCGAAGGCGAGGTCGCAGCAGGCGGACATGGCGGCGGTGCCGACGCCGTGGTTCCGGAGCTCGGGAGGGACGTAGACGCCCTGGATCTGGGCGGTGCGGGTGCTGGCGCAGCCGACGTCCATCTTGAACTGGAGCTTGCCGGCCGACTCGTAGACGTAGGTCCAGCCGCGGGAGATGAGCATGCGGACGCGGCGGCGGTAGCCGTCGGGGTCGCGGGCCATGGGGTTCTCGCCCATCTCCTCGGTGTACATGGCGGCGGACAATTTGAGCACTCGGTCCTCGTCGGGGCGTTCGGCCAGGCGGGCGATGCCCGGGGACCCACCGTGGGGGTCGCGGATCAGCCGCTCGGGGTCGACGGCGTAGACGAACTGGCGGCGCCTGACCTCGCGGGGGGCGGGGAAGCTGGGGCCGATGAGGGACCAGAGGAGCTCGACCGTGCGCCGCTCGCCGACCACCATGCGGGTCGGGTAGAGGCCGCCGGCGGCGGTGGCCAGGGCCTCGCAGGCGGCCTCGTCGTCGGTGGCCGGGACCAGGTTGGGGCCGACGTGGAGCAGGCCGCGCAGGTGGCCGTCGTCGAACGCCCCCCACAGGGGGCTGGGGCCGAGGGAGGTCAGGGCGCCGTCGTGGAGGATGCGGCTGGCGATGAACACGTCCCTGATCGGGTTGCGGTCAAGCGCCTCCAGAGCGAGGGGCTGGTCCTCACGGCCGATCGGCCGCACCTTGAAGCGGGACGGTCGGGCCGCCTGCCGAGCCCGGTCGTCGCCGCCGGTCCAGCTCCGGAGCACCTCAGCTCCGGACGACCTCGGGGACGCCCGGGCCGCCGCCGGACATCCGGTACTCCTCGGCCAGCAGCTTGGCCTCCTGCATCAGGGCGTCGACGATCTCGGCCTCCGGGACGGTGCGGATCACCTGGCCGTGGCGGAAGATCTGCCCCTTGCCCTTGCCCGAGGCCACGCCGACGTCGGCCTCGCGGGCCTCGCCGGGGCCGTTGACGATGCAGCCCATGACCGCGACCCGCATCGGGGCGTCGATCTCGGCCATGCGCTCCTCGACGGCGTTGGCCAGGGCGAACACGTCGACCTCGGCCCGCCCGCAGGAGGGGCAGGCGACCAGGTCGAGCTTCTTGGGCCGCAGCCCCAGCGCCCCGAGGATGGCGTTGCCGGCCTTGACCTCCTCGATCGGCGGGGCGGTCAGCGACACCCGGATGGTGTCGCCGATGCCCTGGGCGAGCAGGGCCCCGATGCCGACCGAGGACTTGACGATGCCGTCCTTGGGCGTGCCGGCCTCGGTCACGCCCAGGTGCAGCGGGTAGTCGACGCGGGTGGCGAGCAGCCGGTAGGCGGCGATCATCGACACCGGGTTCTGGTGCTTGACCGAGATCTTGATGTCGCCGAAGCCGACCTCCTCGAGGATGCCGACCTCGAACAGGGCCGACTCGACCAGCGCCTCGGGGGTGGGGCCGCCGTGCTTGGCCAGGATCTCCTTCTGGAGCGAGCCGGCGTTGACCCCGACCCGGATGGGGATGCCGCGGGCCTGCGCCTCCTGGGCGATCAGCTTGACCTTGTCGTGCTTCTTGATGTTGCCGGGGTTGATGCGGACCCCGGCGCAGCCGGCCTCGATGGCGGCCATGGCGTACTTCCACTGGAAGTGGATGTCGGCCACCACCGGGATGGTCGACTTGGCCGCGATCGCGGGCAGGGCGGCCGCGTCGTCGGTGTCGGGCACGGCCACCCGCACGATGTCGCAGCCGGTGGCGGCCAGCTCGGCGATCTGCTGCAGGGTGCCGTTGATGTCGGCGGTCTTGGTGATGGTCATCGACTGGACGCTGATGGGGGCGCCGTCGCCGACCGCGACCCGGCCGACGTTGATCCGGCGAGAGCGCCGCCGACCGACGCCTGCCGCCAGGTCGGTCAACTCGAGCGGGAAGGCCACCAGGGGCTCCTTATCGGAACGGGTAGGGGACGGGGTTGGTGATGTCGAGCCAGACCAGGCCCACCGTCAGCATCACCAGCAGGCCCACGATCAGGGCGGCCACCGGCACGACCTTGCGCAGGTCGACCTCGCGCCTGGTCACCACCTGCCACAGTACGAAGGCGAGGTAGCCGCCGTCCATCGGGGGCAGGGGCAGGAGGTTGAACACCCCGACGACGATGTTGAGCTGGATCAGGATGGCGATGAAGATCGCCCACTGGTTGTTGGCCACCGCCTGGCCGGCCAGGCGGGTGATGCCGACGATGCCGATGGGGCCGCCGCCGTCGCTCACCTCCCCGCCGCCGCCCCCGGCGCCGGCCGGGACCGGCTCGGGGGCGCTGATCCGGTCGGCCAGCCCGGTGACGAAGCCGCCCAGGCCCTTGACGGTGGCCACGGTGGTGTCCCAGAACAGCTGGATCGACTCGGGGAGGGCCGCGAGCACGCCGGTGCGCCTGGTCTCCTCGCCGGGCTGGAAGCCGAGGAACCCGCGGCCGTCCTGCTCGACCGGGGTCACGGTGGCGGTCCGCCGCTGGCCGTCGCGAACGTACTCGATCGTGATGGACTGGCCGCCCTTGTCCTGGAGGACAGCCCGGAGCTGCTCGAACGACTCGACCGGGGTGCCGGCCACGGCCACGATCTCGTCGCCGGCCTCGAGGCCGCCGGTCTGGGCCGGGCTGGGCGTCCCCGCGTTCAGCGGGACGGTGCGGTCGATCGTGGTCGTGGCCTGGCCGGTGCCGACGCCGATGGTCACCAGCACCATCCAGATGAGCAGGATGGCCACGATGAAGTGGGTGAACGACCCGGCGGCGAGCACGATCGCCCGCTGCCAGGCCGGCTTGTTGCGGAACTGCCGCTCCGGCGGGGTCGGGGTCGCCGCCGGCTTGTTGGCCGAGCGGTCATCCTCCAGGAAGTTGCCGTCGTTCTCGTACGGGCTCATGCCGGCGATCTTGCAGAAGCCGCCCAGGGGGAAGGCCTTGATGCCGTACTCGGTCTCGCCCTTCCGGAACGACCAGATGGTCGGGCCGAAGCCGAGGAAGAAGCGCTCGACCTTCATCCCGAAGAACTTGGCGGTCGCGAAGTGCCCGCCTTCGTGCAGGAAGATGGCCAGCATGAGGGCGAGAACGAAGAGCGTGATGCCGAGCAGGCTGGTCATCAATTCCCCCGGGAGGTGATCAGGTCCTCGACCAGTGTACGGGCGAGGTCGCGGGACCACCGTTCGGTCGCGAGCACGGCATCCAGGTCGAGGACGGCCGGGGGCTGGTGCCGTTCGAGGATCTCGGCCACCACCTCGGCGATGCCCGGGAACGGGAGCCGGCCCGCCAGGAAGGCGGCCACCGCCTCCTCGTTGGCGGCGTTGAGGGCCGCCGGGGCGGTGGCTCCCTCCCGGCCGGCCCGCACGGCCAGGTCGAACAGGGGGAAGGTGGCCCGGTCGAGCGGCTGGAACTCCAGGGTGGTCGCGCGGGCCCAGTCGATCCGGCCCACCGGCCGCTCGTCCCGCTCCGGCCAGCCGAGGGCCAGGCCGATCGGCAGCCGCATGTCGGGCATGGAGAGCTGGGCCACGGTGGAGCCGTCGCACCACTCCACCATGGCGTGGACGATGCTCTGGGGGTGGACCACGACCTCGATGCGGTCGTACGGCACCTCGAACAGCAGGTGGGCCTCGATCACCTCCAGGCCCTTGTTCATCAGGGTGGCCGAGTTGACGGTGATCACCGGGCCCATCGCCCAGGTCGGGTGGGCCAGCGCCTGGGCCGGGGTGACGTCGGCCAGCTCGGCGGCCGAGCGCCCGCGGAACGGCCCGCCGGAGGCGGTCACGACCAGCCGGGCCACCTCCTCGGGGCGGCCGGCCCGCAGGCACTGGGCGAGCCCGGAGTGCTCGGAGTCGACGGGCACGATCTGGCCCGGCTTGGCCATGGCGGTGACCAGCTCGCCACCGACGATCAGGCTCTCCTTGTTGGCCAGGGCGAGCCGGCGGCCCGCCTCAAGGGCCCGCAGGGTCGGGGCCAGGCCGACCGAGCCGGTGACGCCGTTGAGCACCACGTCGGCGTCGTCGGCGGCGGCCAGCTCGGCGACCGCCTCGGCCCCGACGGCCAGGCGGCAGCCGGGCGGCAGCTCGGCGGCCAGGCCGGGCGCCCGGGTCTCGTCGACCAGGCCCACGGCGGCCGGGCGCAGCTCCCGGGCCTGGGCGGCCAGCTTGCCCGCCGAGCGGCCAGCGGCCAGCGCCACCACCCGGAACCGTTCCGGTGCCCGCCGGATGACGTCCAGCGCCTGCTCCCCGATCGACCCGGTCGACCCGAGCAGCGCCACCCCGATGGGCGGGCTCATCCCGGTTCCGCCAGCGGGAGGACCCGGCGGCCCGGCCGGCCGGCGGTGGTGCGGAGCTGGCCGCAGGCGGCGTCGATGCCGACGCCGCGGTTGGCCCGGACGCTGACCGGGACCCCGGAGGCGGCGACCGTTTCCCGGAAGCGGCGGACCGCCGACTTCGACGGCGGGGAGAAGCCGGTGCCGGGGGTGGGGTTGTAGGGGATGAGGTTGACGTGGGCGGCGTGGCCGCCGCTGTGCGGGACCCGCAGCGGGGCGAGCAGCCGGCCCAGCTTCCGGGCCTGGTCCAGGTCGTCGTTGACCCCGTCCATGAGCGCGTACTCGAACGAGACCCGGCGCCGGGTCGCGGCCACGTAGTCGCGGACGGCCTCGAGCAGCGCGGCGATCGGCCAGGTGCGGTTGACCGGCACCAGCAGGTCGCGGGTCGCGTCGTCGGCGGCGTGGATGGAGACGGCCAGGTTCACCGGGAGGGGCTCGGCGGCCGCCCGCCGGATCCCGGGGACCAGCCCGACCGTCGAGATGGTGATCGCCCTGGCCGACAGCCCGAACCCCTGGTGGAGCCGGTAGGCGGCCCCCCAGGTGGCGTCCTGGTTGGCGAACGGCTCCCCCATCCCCATGAACACCACGTTGGTCAGGTGGTCGGGCGCCCCCGGCCCCGGCCGCAGCTCCGGCAGCAGGGTCGACACCCTGGCCACCTGCTCCACGATCTCCCCGGCCGACAGGTGCCGGGTGAACCCGAACTGGCCGGTGGCGCAGAAGGTGCAGCCCATGGCGCAGCCGGCCTGGCTGGAGATGCACACCGTGGCCCGGCCCCTTGGTCCCCCCTCCCAGTCATCCTCCGGACGCGACCCGGCCGGCGGGTAGAGCATCAGGACCGACTCGACGGCGTCGCCTCCGGGCAGCCGGAACAGGAACTTGTGGGTCCAGCCGTCGTCGCCGGCCTGGTGCTGGTCGAGGGCCAGCCCGGTCTCGGCGAACCGCTCCGACAGCCGGGCCCGCAGCGACCGGGGCAGGTTGGTCATGGCCCGCGGATCGGGCTGGCGCCGGTCGTCCAGCCAGTGGACCAGCTGGCGGGCCCGGTAGGGCGGCTCGCCGGCCTCGGCGACCAGCGCCTCCAGCTGCCCGGGGTCCAGGTCGTACAGGGAGCGGGTCATGTGGAGTGGACCAGGCCGAAGGCGGCCAGCACGTAGTACAGGACCGGGGCCATGAACAGCAGGGCGTCGATCCGGTCGAGCATGCCGCCGTGGCCGGGCAGGATCGAGCCCATGTCCTTGACGGCCAGGTCGCGCTTGAGCATCGACTCCGAGAGGTCGCCGAGCGGCGCCACCACGCAGGTGGCCCCGGCCAGGACCAGGCCGGAGGCGAGCGTCCAGGGGTCCCACAGCGGCAGCAGGAACGCCCCCGCGAGCAGGCAGGCCACCGAGGCCCCGATCGCCCCCTCCCAGGACTTGTTCGGCGAGACCTGGGGGGCGATCGGCCGGCGCCCGATGGTGGCCCCGGTGGCGTAGGCGGCGGTGTCGTAGACCACCACCAGGACCGCGTACCCCATCAGGGCGCCCACGTAGTGGTCGGCCCGGCCGACGACCAGCGACAGGTGGGCGGCCATGAACGGCACGTACACGACCGCGAAGACGGTGGCGGCGACGTTGCGGGTGACCTCGGTGCGGCCCCGGTCGACCAGGTACCAGGCGAACGCGGCCAGGATGGTCACCAGCAGCCCGAACGACAGGGCGGCCGGCCCCTGCAGGTAGGCCCCGACGACCAGCAGCGCCCCCATGGCCAGGACGACCAGGCGGGCCGGTCGGGTGGCCCGCGCCCGCAGCACGGTGAGCAGCTCCAGCAGGGCCAGGGTGACGATCCCGAGCAGGAAGGCGACGAACGCCGGCCGGGACAGGACCAGGGAGGCGATCAGGACCCCGGCCAGGAGCAGGGCGGTGACGATGGCCAGGGGCAGGTTGCGCCCGGCCCGGGCGCCCTGGCCGGGACAGGACCAGGGAGGCGATCAGCACCCCGGCCAGGAGCAGGGCGGTGGCGATGGCCAGGGGCAGGTTGCGCCCGGCCCGGGCGCCCCGCTCACGGCGTGGGACCCCCGCCCCGGCTCCGGCGGGGTCGAGCGGGGCGGGCTCAGCCAACGACGCTCAGACCTCGAGCAGCTCCCGCTCCTTGTGCTGGAGCAGGGTGTCCACCTCGGCAACGTACTTGTCGGTGATGCCCTGGAGGCGCTGCTCGGCCCGGCGCAGCTCGTCCTGGGAGATCTCGCCGTCGCGCTCCAGGCGCTCCAGCTCGCCCTTCTCGTGCCGGCGGACGTTGCGGATGCTGGTCCGCGCCTCCTCGGCCCGGTGCTTGGCCAGCTTCACGTACTCCTTGCGCCGCTCCTCGGTGAGCTGGGGGAAGGCGAGGCGGATGACCTGGCCGTCGCTGGCCGGATTGATGCCCAGGTCGGAGTTGCGGATCGCCTTCTCGATCGAGGCGGCGGCGTTGCGGTCGTACGGCGAGACCACCAGCAGCCGGGCCTCGGGGGCGGAGATGCCGGCCAGCTGCTGCAGCGGGGTCGGGGTGCCGTAGTAGTCGACCTGGAGGCGGTTGACCAGGGCGGGGTTGGCCCGGCCGGTGCGGATCCCGCTGAACTCCTCCTTGGCCACCTCGACCGCCTTGCTCATCTTGCTCTCGGCCTGACGGAGCGTGTCCTCGATCACCTTGGCTCCCCTCGCTGCGTCTCGTCTGCCTCGACAGCGTCGTTCGGGCCGACCACCGTGCCGATCGGCTCGCCGCACACCGCCCGCCGGATGTTGCCCTCGGTGAGCAGGTCGAACACGATGATGGGCAGGTCGTGATCCTTGCACAACGACAACGCGGTGGTGTCCATCACCCGCAGCTCGCGGCGGATCGCCTCCAGGTAGTCGATCCAGAGGAACTTGCGCGCCTCCGGGTGCTTCTTGGGGTCGGCGTCGTAGACCCCGTCGACCCCGTTCTTGGCCATCAGGATCGCCTCGGCGCCGATCTCCAGCGACCGCTGGGCGGCGGTGGTGTCGGTCGAGAAGTAGGGGGCGCCCATGCCGGCCCCGAAGATGACGATGCGCCCCTTCTCCAGGTGGCGCACGGCCCGCCGCGGGATGTAGGGCTCCGCGACCTGGGTCATCTGGATGGCCGTCTGGACCCGGGTCACGACGCCCCGGCGCTCCAGCGCGTCCTGGAGGGCCAGGCAGTTCATGACCGTTCCCAGCATGCCCATGTAGTCGGCCCGGGCCCGGTCCATCCCGGCGGCCTCGGCGGCCGACCCGCGGACGATGTTGCCCCCGCCGACCACCACCGCGACCTGCACGCCCAGGTCGAGGACCTCGACCAGCTGCCTGGCCACGCCGTCGATCTTGCCGTAGTCGAGCCCGAACCCGACGCTGGTGTCGGCGAACGCCTCCCCTGACAGCTTCACCACGACCCGCTCGAACTTCGGCTTGCCGTCCCCGCTCTCGGCCGGCTGCGGCT
>CALGFH010000354.1 GCA_937881255.1 uncultured Actinomycetes bacterium | reverse complement strand
TGGTCGGAGCAGGGGCGGCTGTTCGAGCTGCTGCTGGGGCTGCTGGAGCGCCTGGGCGCCGAGCGCCGGGCCGTGCTGGTCGTCGAGGACCTGCACTGGGCCGACCGCTCGACCCGCGACCTGCTCGCCTTCCTGGTCCGCAACCTGCGCCACGGGCGGCTGCTGCTGGTCGGCACCTACCGCTCCGACGAGCTGCACCGCCGCCACCCGCTGCGGCCGTTCCTGGCCGAGCTGGACCGTGGCCGCCGGGTCGAGCGCCTGGAGCTGGCCCGCTTCGGCCCGGCCGAGGTCGCGGCCCAGCTGGCCGGCATCCAGGGGGCGCCGGTCCCGGCCGAGCTGGCCGCGCGGATCCACGCCCGCTCCGGCGGCAACGCCTTCTTCGTCGAGGAGCTGGCGGCCACCCCCGCCTCCACCGGGGGCGAGCTGCCGCCGAGCCTGCGCGACACCCTGCTGGCCCGGATCGAGCTGCTGGCCGAGCCGACCCAGCAGGTCCTGGCCGTGGCCGGGGCGGCGGGGGCCCGGATCGAGCACGACCTGCTGGCCGAGGTGGCCGCCCTGCCCGAGGCCGAGCTGCTGGCCGGCCTGCGCGAGGCCGTCTCGGCCCACGTGCTGCTGGCCGACGCCGGCGACGGCACCTACGGGTTCCGGCACGCCCTGGTCAAGGAGGCCGTCTACGCCGAGCTGCTGCCGGGGGAGCGGACCTCCCTGCACGCCCGGTTCGCGGCCGCCCTGGCCGCCCGGGACGGCGGCGGCGACCCGGGGCCGGCCGCCTCTACGCCGAGCTGCTGCCGGGGGAGCGGACCCGGTTGCACGCCCGCTTCGCGGCCGCCCTGGCGGCCAGGGACGGCGCCGCCGACCTCGGCCTGGCCGCCGAGCTGGCCTGGCACTGGTACGCCGCCCACGACCTGGAGCGGGCCCTGCCGGCGGCGGTCCGGGCCGGCCTGGCCGCCGAGCGCGCCTACGCCTTCGCCGAGGCCCAGCGCCAGTTCGAGCGGGCCCTGGAGCTGTGGGAGCGCTGCGCCGCCCCCGAGGAGGAGGCCGGCATGGACAAGGCGGAGCTGCTGGCCCGGGCGGGCGAGGCGGCCGCCAACGCCGGCGCCGCCGACCGGGCCGTCGCCCTGGTCCGGGGCGCCCTGGCCGAGGTCGACCCGGCCGCCGACCCGCTGCTGGCCGGCCAGCTCACCGAGCGCCTGGCCTTCCACCTGCGGATCGCCGGCCGGCCGGGGGCGTTCGAGGCCTATCAGGAGGCCGTCCGCCTGGTCCCGCCGGGCCCGACGGTGGCCAGGGCCCGGGTCCTGGCCGGCCTGGGGCAGGCGCTGATGCTGCGGGCCCGCTCCGCCGAGGCCATCGCCACCTGCCAGGAGGCGATCGAGGTGGCCAGGGCGGCCGGCGACCCGGTGGTCGAGGCCCACGCCCTCAACAGCCTCGGCACCGCCCTGGCCCGCCTCGACGATCCCGAGGGCGGCCTGGCCGCGCTGTGGGAGGCCCGGCGGCGGGCGGCCGAGCTGGGCGCGGCCAAGGACGAGGCGCGGGCCTGCGTCAACCTGTCCGACCTGCTCGAGGACCTGGGCCGGCTGGACGAGGCGGTGGCCGTGGCCACCGAGGGGATCGAGGTGGCCGGGGCGGCCGGCCTGGCCCGGACCTTCGGCGCCTTCCTGGCCGGCAACGCCGCCTCGGCCCTCTACAACCAGGGCCGCTGGGAGGAGTCGGCCCGACTCAGCCAGGCCAGCCTGGAGCTGGGGGACGAGGAGGACCTGAACACGGTCACCCTGCGCGGGTCCATGGCCGTGCTGGACGCCGGCCGGGGCGAGTTCGACAGCGCCCTCGGCCATGTCCGGGCGGCCAGGCGGCTGTCCGGGGACGAATTCATCGCCGTGCAGTACCCGCCGATGCTGGCCGCGGCCGAGGCCGAGGTGGCGGCCTGGCGGGGCCGGCACGAGGAGGCGGCGGCGACCGTGGCCGACGGCCTGGCCGCCCTCCAGGGCCCGCTGAACGACCTGCGGGCCTGCATGCTGCTGGCCCTGGGGCTCCGGGTCGAGGCCGAGCGGGCCGAGCTGGCCGCGGCCCGCCACGACCCGGCCACCCTGGCCGACGCCCGGCTGGTCGCCGACGGGCTGGCCCGGTGGGCCCGGGACACCCTGGCCGGGCCGGGACCGGCCTGGCAGAGGGCTCTGCTGGCCACCTGCCAGGCCGAGAAGGCCCGGGTCGACGGCGAGGCCGGCCCGGAGCGCTGGCTGGCCGCGGTGGCCGCCTGGGAGCAGGCCAGCCACCCCTACCCGCTGGCCATGGCCCGCTGGCGGGCGGCCGAGGCCCTGCTGGCCCGGCGCGGCGAGCGCCGCGACCGCGACCTGGCCGCCGAGCTGCTCCGCCAGGGGCACGCCACCGCCGTCGGGCTCGGCGCCGCGCCCCTCCGGGCCGAGCTGGAGCGGCTGGCCAGGCTGGCCCGGGTCGAGCTGGACCACGACGACCCGGCCGGCGCTCCCGACGGCCGGGCGCCGGCGCACGCCGGGGACGAGCAGGGCACGGCGGCCGCCAGCGGCCTGACCGCCCGTGAGCTCGAGGTGCTGGCCCTGGTGGCCGAGGGCCGCAGCAACCGCCAGGTCGGCGAGGCCCTGTTCATCAGCGCCAAGACGGCCAGCGTGCACGTGTCCAACATCCTGGCCAAGCTGGGGGTGGCCAGCCGGGTCGAGGCGGCGGCGGTCGCCCACCGCCTCGGCCTGCTCGACCAGCGGCCGGGGCCGTGACGCCCCGGCCGCCGTCGCGGTCAGCCTAGGAGGCCGCGCCGTCCACCCGGGTCGGCGCCGGCAGGTAGCCGTAGCCACCTCCGCCCCCGCCACCGCCGTCGTCCTTGCGGCAGCCGGTCAGGGCCAGGCCGAGCACGAGCAGCAGGACGGCGACGACCAGCCACATGTTCCTGTATGTACGCATTGGCATCGCCTCCGACGGGGGAACCCCCCGGGATGGCGGCCGATTCCCATCCTCGGCCCGGGTGTGCCGAACGTCACCCGCCCCCGGTGCCGGCCGACACCGACCCGGGGCACGCCAGGGTCCACACTGCCCGGGACCGCTGGTTGGAGAGGAACTCGTCATGCAACAGATCGTCGAATGCCCAGAGCCTGGCTGCCAGGTCGCCGCCGAGGTCGTCTCGCGCTGGGTGTGGCCGTCCACCGACGGCCCGGTCGAGCACGTCAAGGTGTTCTGCCTGCACGGCCACGCCAGGACCCTGCTGACCGCCTGGCTGGTCACCCCGGCCCGCTCGGCCCGGGTGGTCTACCCGTCGACCCGCTGGAACTAGGCCGCGCCGCGCCCGACCACGACGGGGTAGCCTGCCGTCCATGGACGGGCAGGCAACCGGTGCGCTGGAACGGTGGCGCGAGCAGCTGGACGGCTGGGCGATCCCGGAGGAGATCCTGGCCGCCGCGCCCGAGTCGCCCTGGGAGTTCCCGGTGGGGCTGTTCCGGTCGCGGGCCCGGCGGGCCGGGTCCCAGCCGGCCACGCCATCGAACCTGGAGGCGGCCCGCTTCCTGCCCGAGGGGGGCACCGTCCTTGACGTCGGCGCCGGCGGGGGCGCGGCCAGCCTGCCCCTGGCCGGCTCGGCCGGGCGGCTGGTGGCGGTGGACGAGTCGGCCGGCATGGTGGCGTCGTTCCTGGACGCGGCCGGGCAGCGCGGGGTGGCGGCCGAGGGGGTCGAGGGCAGCTGGCCCGAGGTGGCCGGCCGGGTCGGCCCGGCCGACGTGGTCGTCTGCCACCACGTGCTCTACAACGTGGCCGACCTGGCCCCGTTCGCCCGCGCCCTGACCGGCCACGCCCGCCGCCGGGTGGTGGCCGAGCTGACCGAGCGGCACCCGCTGGTCGGCCTGGCCCCGCTGTGGCGGCGGTTCCACGACCTGGACCGGCCGACCGGCCCGGGCGCCGGCGACGCCGTGGCCGCCCTGGGCGCCCTCGGCCTGGAGGTCGACCGCCAGGACTGGGAGCACCAGGACCGGTTCGGCTTCGACGACTTCGACGAGCTGGTGGCCTTCACCCGCCGGCGCCTGTGCCTGCCCGCCCGGCGCGACCCCGAGGTCGCCCAGGCCCTGCTGGAGCAGGGCACCCACCAGGTCGACGGGATCTGGGTGAGCGGCCAGCCGCGCCGGGTGACCACCCTGTCCTGGCCCGGCACGGCGGCCTGACCACGAGAGAGGAGCAACCGGTGGACCGAACGGCCTGGCTGCGGGAGCGGCGCCAGACGGCCGAGGAGCGGCACGACGCCATCCACGCCTTCACCTACGACGAGCAGTACGGGGAGATCACCGACGCCCACCGCCGCTTCGTGGCCCAGCTGGTCGAGGGCTGCCCGCCCGGCGGGACCGTGCTGGACGCGGCCTGCGGCACCGGCAAGTACTTCGCCATGGTCCTGGAGGCCGGCCGCCGGGTCGTCGGCACCGACCAGTCGACCGGGATGCTGGGCCGGGCCCGGGCCCGCTTCCCGGCCGTCCCCCTGGAGCGGGTCGGCCTCCAGGAGCTCGACTTCGAGGCCGAGTTCGACGCCGTCATGTGCATCGACGCCATGGAGAACATCCCGCCCGAGGACTGGCCCCGGGTGGCCGGCAACCTGGCCCGGGCGGTGCGCCCCGGCGGGCAGGTGTACCTGACCGTCGAGCAGGTCGACGACGAGGAGCTGGACCGGGAGCTGGCCGACGCCACCGCCCGGGGGCTGCCGGTGGTCCGGGGCGAGGAGTCGCGCGACGGCTACCATTTCTACCCGTCGCGCGAGCAGGTCGACGGCTGGCTGGCCGAGGCCGGCCTGGTGGTGGTGGCCGAGGACTTCAGCCCCGGGGACGGCTACGGCTACCTGCACCTGCTGACCAGGGCCGGCTCCGGCTAGGCGAGGCGCTCCAGCACGGTGCCGTCGCCGGCGACCCGGAAGGCGGCCGGGACCACGGCCACGTGGTAGCGGCGGGCCAGGTCGGGCCGCCGGGAGACGTCGACGGTGTGGAGCGGCTGGGGGCCGTCGGCCAGGCGCTCCTCCAGCTCGTGGCAGTCGCTGCACAGCGGGTGGGTGAACTGGACGACGGCCGGCCGGCCGGGGGCGGCCCCGACCTCGGCCAGGTCGAGCGCGCCGACGGCGCCCGGCCGGACCCCGCGGAGCCGCGCCCCGAGCTTGTAGAGCTCGCAGCCGACGCACAGGCCGGTGACCGCGGCCAGCAGGGCCAGCCCGGCCACCATCGCCCCCAGGGCCGTCCCGGCCGTGGCCAGCCCGGCCAGGTGGGCGGCGAAGGCCAGGCCGAGCACGGTCGCCCCGATCTTGTTGGCGAACCGGGGCGGCCGGGCGTCCTCGACCCGGCCCTCGCCCAGCCGCGGCTGGACGAACGCGAAGTAGGCCACACAGGGCAGGCACCAGCGCCGGCCCAGGGCCAGCCCGGCGATCAGCTGGAGGGCGAGCAGGCCGTACAGCCACCACCAGCCGGTGGCCAGGGCGAGCACCGCCCCGGCGCCGACGGTCGCCTGGAGGAACCGGGGGGCGCGGGCGTCGACCACGTCGGTGTCGGCATAGGGGTCGGCGGTCGGCCGGGAACGGAGGGTGGAGGGCATCGCTGGACCATCCTGGGTGCGCTACGAGCAGGGGCGTGCGGCCCGGCCGGTCAGGCGGTGGCGGCGAACCGCGCGCCCGGGGACCGGCGGGCCCGCCGACAGGCGCAGGTGCAGACGCGCCCGTGGTCGAGGGCGCGGTTCCTGGTCAGCCAGTGTCCTTCCACAGCTGGCACGGTGCCGGACCGTCACCCGCTTGTCAACGCGGCCCCCCGGCCGGGGCGACCAGCCGGTCGCGCAGGCGGTCGAGGTCGTCCTGGCCCAGGCCCGTTTCCACAGCTGGCACGGTGCCGGACCGTCACCCGCTTGTCAACGCGGCCCTCCGGGCGGGGCGACCAGCCGGTCGCGCAGCCGCTCGAGGTCGTCCTGGCCCAGCCCGGCCGACCGGAGATACGGCTCGACCCCGCCGTGGCGCTCGGCCAGCCCCTCCAGCACCGCCAGCATGACCTCGGCGGTGGGGGCGTACCTGGCCACCATGGCCTCGCGCTCGGCCCGCTCCTCGGGGGAGAAGCGCGCCAGCCACTCCTGCTCCCGGGGCCGCAGCAGCTCGGCCGTCATCGCGTAGTCGGCGGCGATCGTCTCGGCCGGGACGTCCACCAGCCCCAGCAGCAGGGCCGAGATCAGCCCGGTCCGGTCCTTGCCGGCCGCGCAGTGGATCAGCACCGCCCCGTCCTCGGGGGCACCGGCGATCGCCGCCATCGCCTCGGCGACCCCCTGGCGGTAGCGGTCCAGCATCTGGAGGTAGTCCTCGGCCAGGGTGCTGACGGCGTCGGGCGGCGCCGCCGCCGGGTCGATGAAGGAGACGTTGGTGTAGGCGATGCCGTGGTCGCCCGGCTCGGCGAACGGGTTGGGGTCGTCGGCCAGCTCGTCCGGCAGCCGCAGGTCCACGATCGCCCGGACCCCGTAGTCGGCCAGGGCGGCCCGCCCGGCCTCGGTCAGCGCCGCCGGGCTGTCGGAGCGCACCACCGTCCCCCAGCGCGTCTCGCGCCCGTCCCCGGTCTCGTAGCCGCCCAGGTCGCGGGCGTTCAGGCATCCCTCCCAGGCCAGCAGCCGGGTCCACTCGCGTTGCTCGGTCGTCACAGTCCCTCCCGTTCGCAGCCCATCCCAGCCAGCCTACCGGCGCTCGGAGAGGTGCTCGCCGAGGAACTCCAGGACCCGGCGGATGGCGGCCCGGGAGGCGTCGGTGTCGTCGACGGTGTCGAAGGCGTGGTGGGCGTCGGGGAGGTCGACCAGGTCGACGGGCACGCCGGCGGCCTCGGCGGCGGCGGCGAACTGGTCGATGCTCTGGTTCAGGTCGGGGTAGTCCTGCCCGGCCCGGACCAGCAGGAAGGGCGGCAGGCCGGGGGTCGGCTGGAGGTCGCCGGGAGGCCCGTAGCAGAGGGCGGCGCAGCGAAGGGGCACGGGGACCCGGGACAGGATGGCGGCGGTCAGGGGCACCCCGGCCGAGAAGGCGGCCACGGCCAGGCGGTCGGGGTCGACGCCGAGCTCGCCGGCGCGGTCGTGGACGGCGGCCAGGGCGGTGGCGACCTCGGCGGCCACGGCCTCGAAGCCGGCCTCGGCCACGGCCCGGTGCTCGGCCACCACCGCGGCCAGGCCCTCGGCGGCCAGCAGCCGGCCCCAGCCGGTGTACTGGCCCCAGGTCCTGACCCCGCGGAGCAGGGCCGGGTCGGCCTCGCCGTGGACCAGCAGGACCGCCGGCGGCGGCGATCCGGGCGCCTTGCCGGCGGGCAGGTACAGGTCCATGGCCAGCTCGCGGCCGTCGGCGGTGGCGTAGACCAGGCCGGGCCGGACCTCGGCCCGGTCGGGGTCGGGGAGGGGATGGACGAGCGGCGTCGCCGGGTCGAAGCGGGGCATGGCGCCGATCTTACCGACCGGGCCGACAGGGCGACCCATTGACGGCGCGGGCGCGGCGGACCAAATTTGGAGGGCCCGGACGCCGAGGTCCGTCGAGGTGGAGATGGCCGAGCCCCGCACCGCCGCCGTGATGGAGGCCCTGGCCTCCGTCTACGACCCCTGCTGCCAGGAGAAGGGCCTGTCCGTGGTCGACATGGGCCTGGTCCGCAAGGTCGACCTCGACGGCGACCAGGCACGGGTCGAGCTGCTGCTGACCACCGGCTGGTGCCCGTTCGCGGCCAACCTGGTCGGCCAGATCACCGAGCGGGTGGCCGCCCTACCGGGGATGGCCGGCTCGACGGTCGAGATCGTCTGGGACGAGCCGTGGACCACCGACCGGCTGTCCGACAAGGCCCGGCGCACGCTGCGCTTCCTGCCCCACCCCAAGGAGGTTGGCGAATGATCGGCAACGACGCGATCGTGTTCGACGGCGTGGCCCATGTCTTCAACTTCGAGAAGAAGAACGCCCTCGGGCCGGCGGGGGAGATGTTCATCAACCACCTGTACGCCTTCCACGCCACCCTGA
Organism: uncultured Actinomycetes bacterium; assembly: GCA_937881255.1. GTDB lineage: Bacteria > Actinomycetota > CALGFH01 > CALGFH01 > CALGFH01 > CALGFH01. The sequence goes on along the minus strand of CALGFH010000354.1, from coordinate 823 downwards.
CCCCCGAGGGCCAGCCGGTCATGCCGGCCGAGGAGTTCCTGCGCCAGTGGACCGTCGAGGACATCGACGAGATGGTCTACGACAACAGCTCCACCGACATGCTGTGCGCCATGCCGCTGCCCCTGACCGACCTGTTCCGGGACGGCCTCTCGCCCTGGGAGGAGTGCGCCGAGCTGGCCAGCCGCCGGCCCGACCGGACGGTGTTCTGGGGCTCGGTCAACCCGCTGGAGGGCCGCCGGGCCCTCGACCTGATGGAGCGCCAGGTCGGCGAGTTCGGGGCCAAGGCGTTCAAGTTCTACAACGTCCGCTACGACTACGGCCGGCCGTTCCCCTGGCGGATGGACGACCCCCAGGTCGCCTTCCCGGTGTTCGAGAAGGCCCAGGAGCTGGGCGTCAACCTGATCGGGGTCCACAAGGGCGTCCCCCTCGGCCCCCAGCCGATCGAGGCCACCCAGACCTGGGACATGGACGGGGCGGCGGCCAACTTCCCCGACATCAACTTCGTCATCTTCCACGTCGGGCTGCCGTTCATCGACGAGGTCTGCTGGCAGCTCATCCGCCACCCGAACCTGTACGCGTCGATCGCGGCCACCATCAACTTCGTCGTCCGGGCGCCCCGGCAGTTCGCCGAGACCCTGGGCAAGCTGCTGTTCTGGTGCGGCGAGGACAAGATCATCTACGGCAGCGAGGCGCCGATCTGGCAGCCCCAGTGGGCCCTCGAGGCGTTCTGGGACTTCCAGCTGCCCCAGGACCTGGTCGAGGGCTACGGCTACCCGCAGCTCACCGAGCAGGCCAAGCGCAAGATCCTGGGCGAGAACCTGCT
>CALGFH010000353.1 GCA_937881255.1 uncultured Actinomycetes bacterium | reverse complement strand
CCCGACAGCTGGGCCGGGTACACGTGGGCCTTCTCGGCCAGGCCGACCTGGTCCAGCAGCTGCCGGGCCCTGGTCCGGGCCGCGTCCTTGGAAACCTTCCTGACCTGGCAGGGCGCCTCGCAGACGTTCTCCAGCGCGGTCATGTGGGGGAACAGGTTGAACCGCTGGAACACCATGCCGATCTCGGCCCGCGACTTGGAGATCTCCTTCTCCTTCAGCTCGTAGAGCTTGTCGCCCTCCTGGCGGTAGCCGACCAGGTGCCCGTCGACCCACAGCCGGCCGGCGTTGATCTTCTCCAGGTGGTTGATGCAGCGCAGGAAGGTCGACTTGCCGGAGCCGGAGGCGCCGAGCAGGACCACGACCTGGCCGGGCAGCACCTCCATGTCGATGCCCTTGAGCACCTCCAGGCTGCCGAAGCGCTTGTGCACCGCCTCGGCCTTCACCATCGGGGTCCCGTCCCGGGTGTCGGTGGCGGCCTCGCCGCCGAGATCATCAGTGGCCATGTGCGACATTCTCCGCCTGTGCGCGCGCCTTTTCCTGTCCGGTGCCGAACCCCTTGCTGAAGTACCGCTCGACGTAGAACTGGCCCACCATCAGCACGCTGGTCAGGGCCAGGTACCAGAGGCAGGCCGCGACCAGCATCGGGAACACCTGGAAGGTGCGGGCGCCGATCGCCTGGAGCTGGTAGAAGAGCTCGTTGGTGACCGGGACGAAGGCGACCAGCGAGGTGTCCTTGAGCATGGCGATCGTCTCGTTGCCGGTCGGCGGGACGATCACCCGCATCGCCTGGGGCAGGACGATCCGGCGCAGCGTCGGCCCCCGTCCCATGCCGAGGGCGTGGGCCGCCTCCTGCTGGCCCGGGTCCACCGCCTTCATGCCCGCCCGCACGATCTCGGCCATGTAGGCCGCCTCGGACAGGGCCAGCCCCAGCAGGCCGGCCATGAAGCCGGTCAGGATGGTCCGGGCGTCGAGGCTGAACAGGCGGGCGTTGAGGTCGATCCCGACCAGGTCGCCGAGCTGGCGGTCGAACGGCAGCCCGAACCCGTAGCTGCCGTACAGGATGCCCAGGTTGCCGAACAGGATCAGCAGCACGATCCGGGGCACGGCGCGGAAGAACCAGGTGTAGAGCCAGGCCCCCCCGGACAGGACCGGGTTCGGGGACAACCGCATCATGGCGATGACGACGCCGAGCGCCACCCCGATGACCATCGACAGCACGGTCAGGGTCAGCGACGTCCGCACGCCCTGGAGAACCGGCGGGCGGAACATGTTGTCGAACATGAACTGCCACTGGAACGCGTCGTTCGTCAGCAGCATGTGGACGAACATCGCGGCCACGATCGCCAGGACCACGATCGCGACCCACCGGCCCGGGTGCCGGACGGGCACGGCCGTGATGGCCTCGGGCTGTGCCCGCTCCGGCGTCTTCGTCTCGGTCATTCGCGCCCCCGGTCCCGCCGGTCAGGGCCCCCGCTCCCGCCGGTCAGGCGTTGACGGCGGGGTCGTCGATGGCGCCCGCCTGGACGCCCCACTTCTCGAGGATCGTCGTGTAGGTGCCGTCGGTGATCAGCGCGCTGACCGCGTCGGCGATCGCCTGGGCGAAGTCCGCCTGGTCCTTCTCGATGATGTAACCGTACGGCGCCGCGTCGTAGATGTCACCAAGCAGCTCGAGCTGGCCGTTGGTCTGCTTGACGGCGTAGGCGAGCACCGGGGAGTCGGCCAGCATGGCGTCGTCCTTGCCGGAGACGACCGCGGCCGTCGCCTGGCCCTGGTCCTGGTAGCTGTCGATGGTGATGGCCGGGTTGCCGGCGCTCTCGCAGTCCTTGTTGCGCTGGGGCAGGTCCTCGGTCTCCTGCACGGTCGCGGTCTGGACGGCGACCTTCTTGCCGCAGGCGTTGTCGGGCTGGATGCCGGTCGGGTTGCCCTTCTTGGTGCCCCACTGGGTGCCGGCGCTGAAGTAGCTGATCATGTTGACCTGCTGCTTGCGCTCGTCGTTGATGGTGAACGACGACACCCCGGCCTCGTACTTGCCCGACTGGACGCCCGGGATGATGTCGGCGAACTTGGAGGGCTGCCACTCGGTCTGCAGGCCCAGCTTGGCGGCCACGGCGTTGAACAGGTCGACGTCGAAGCCGATGACCGTCTTGCCGTCGGTGTCGAGGAACTCGTTCGGGGCGTAGGTCGGGTCGGTCCCGATCAGGAGCTTGCCGTCGGACTTGATCGTGTCCGGGACCTTGGCGGCCAGGGCCTCGTCGACCGCCGGGGCCGCGGCGGTCGTGTCGGTGCCGCCCCCGGCGCCGGTGTCGCTGTCGTCGCCGCAGCCGGCTGCCACCAGGGCGAACGTCATCATCAGCCCGAGCAGCGCGCCCCGGTGCCATCCGCGTGCCTTCATGGTTTCCTCCTCTGTATCCCCACCCCATGGACTGAGGTGAACGATATCCGTTCTTGCGTCCCTCCGTTGCCAGCTTGCGAGATGATGCCGCCTATGAAGCCACCGGTGTTCGAGTATCACCGGCCCGGGAGCGTCGCCGAGGCCCTGGACGTGCTCGCCCAGACCGGCCACGACGGCAAGGTCCTGGCCGGCGGCCAGAGCCTGGTCCCGCTGCTCAACATGCGCCTGGCCGCCCCCGCGCACCTGGTCGACGTCAACTGGCTGGGCGAGCTGGACCAGGTCCCCTGCGACGCCGGCGGGGTCCGGGTCGGCGCCCTGGCCCGCCACGCCCGGGTCGAGCACGACCCCGGGGCCGCCGAGGCCGTCCCGCTGCTGGGCCAGGCAATCGGCGACATCGCCCACACGACCGTCCGCAACCGGGGCACGGTGGTCGGCAGCCTGGTCCACGCCGACCCGGCGGCCGAGCTGCCGGCGGTGCTGGTCCTGCTGGGCGGGACCATGGAGCTGGCCAGCGCCGGCAACCGCCCCCGGCGGGTGGCCGCGGCCGACTTCTTCGTCGGCCCGCTGGAGTCGGCGCTGCGCCCGGGGGAGCTGGCCACCGCGGCCCACTTCCCGCGGCCGCCGGCGGGCAGCGGGAGCGCCTGGGTCGAGCTCGCTCGCCGCCACGGCGACTACGCCGTCTGCGGGGTCGGGGTGCTGGTCGCCCTCGACCAGGGCCTGCGGGTGTCGTCGGCCCGGGCGGCCCTGATCTCGGTCGGGCCGGTGCCGGTGCCGGTCGACCTGACCGACGCCCTGGCCGGCCAGCCCCACGACGCCGCCGACTGGGCCGCCGCCGGGCGCCTGGCCGCCGCCGCCGTCGACCCCGAGGACGACATCCACGCCAGCGCCGCCTACCGCCGCCACCTGGCCGGGGTGCTCACCGCCCGCGCCGCCCGGTCGGCCGCCGCCGCCGCGGCCTCACGGTTGGAGGCCTCGGCGTGAGCGCCGGAGGGGTTTGGGGAACCCCGGAGGGGTGCCCCAATGAATGAGGTGCTGCACGAGACCCACCTGGTGGTCAACGGGGTGCCGCGGACCGTGTCGGTGCCGGCCCGGCGGCTGCTGTCCGACTGCCTGCGCCACGACCTGGGGCTGACCGGCACCCACGTCGGCTGCGAGCACGGGGTCTGCGGGGCCTGCACGGTCCTGGTCGACGGGCGGCCGATGCGCTCCTGCCTGCTGTTCGCGGTCGGGGTGGAGGGGGCCGAGATCACCACCGTCGAGGGCTGCCGCGCCGCCGGCGGCGGCCTCGGCCCGGTGCAGCAGGCCTTCCAGGACTGCCACGGCCTCCAGTGCGGCTTCTGCACCCCCGGGTTCGTCACCACCATCACCGCCTGGCTGGCCGAGCACCCCGACCCCACCGAGGAGCAGGCCCGCCAGGCCATCGGGGGCAACCTCTGCCGCTGCACCGGCTACCAGAACATCGTCGCCTCGGTCCTGCGGGCCGCCGAGCTCATCCGGGAGCAGGAGGCGGCCCGGTGACGACCCGGACGATGGGGGAGCCGATCCCCCGGCGGGAGGACCCGCGGCTGGTCGCCGGGGACGGGCGCTACCTGGACGACCTGGGCCGGGGGGCGCTGGCGGCGGCGTTCGTGCGCAGCCCGCACGCGGCCGCCCGGGTGGTGGACGTGGACGTCAGCCGGGCCCTGGAGGTCGACGGGCTGGTCGCCATCTACACCTACGAGGACCTCGAGGGGCCGATGGCCGAGCCGCTGCCCCTGCTGATCCCGCACCCCCGGCTGCACGCCGGGCGGACCGCCTACCCGCTGGCCAACGGCGTCGTCCGCCACGTCGGGGAGCCGGTGGCCATGGTGGTGGCCCGCGACCGCTACCTGGCCGAGGACGCCTGCGAGCGGATCGCCGTCGCCTACGAGCCGCTGGCCCCGGTGGTCGGCCTCGACGCCGCCGTGGCCGCCGAGCGCGCCGTCCACGACGACGTGCCCGACAACGTGGCCGCCCACATGGTCCAGGAGCACGGCGACGCCCGGGCCGCCGTGGCCGCCGCCCCCCACCGCCTTGAGCTCGACCTGTCGATCGAGCGGTCGGCCTCCATGCCCCTGGAGGGCCGGGGCGTCTACGCCCGCTGGGACGCCGCCGACCGGTCCCTGCGGGTCTACAGCTCGACCCAGACCTCGACCTCGGTCCGGTTCGCCCTGGCCGTCAAGCTGGGCGTGCCGGTGGACCGGGTCGAGGTCGTGGCCCCCGACGTCGGCGGCGGCTTCGGGGTCAAGATCGTCCACCCCTGGCCCGAGGAGGTGCTGGTCCCCTGGGCCGCCATCCGCCTCGGGCGCGAGGTCAAGTGGGCCGAGGACCGGCGCGAGCACTTCGTCGCCTCGGCCCACGAGCGCGGCCAGCGCCACCACGTCAGCGTCGGCTTCGACGACGACGGCCGCCTGCTCGGCCTGGACGTGGAGTTCCTCCACGACAACGGCGCCTACACCCCCTACGGGATCATCGTCCCCATCATCACCGCGACCCAGCTGCTCGGCCCCTACAAGCCGGGCGCCTACCGGGCCGAGTTCCGCTCGCTCTACACCAACACGGTGATCGTCACCCCCTACCGGGGCGCCGGCCGGCCCCAGGCGGCCTTCGCCATGGAGCGGACCATGGACGCGATCGCCGCCTACCTTCACCGCGACCGGGCCGAGGTCCGGTCGGCCAACTTCATCCAGCCCTCCGAGATGCCGTACGACCACCACCTCACCTTCCAGGACGGGCGGCCGCTGGTCTACGACTCGGGCGACTACCCGGCCACCCTGGACAAGATCAAGAAGCTGGTCGGCTGGGACGAGTTCGAGGCCTTCCGGGAGGAGGCCCGGGCGGCCGGGCGGCGGGTCGGGATCGGCCTGGCCTGCTACGTCGAGGGCACCGGGGTCGGCCCCTACGAGGGCGCCCACGTGCGGGTCGAGACCAACGGCACCGTGGTCGTGGCCACCGGCCTGACCACCCAGGGCCAGGGCCACGAGACGGCCTTCGCCCAGGTGGCCGCCGAGGCCCTCGGGGTCCCGGTGGAGCGGGTCACGGTGGTCACCGGCGACACCCGCCGCTTCAAGTACGCGGTCGGGACCTTCGCCAGCCGGGCGGCGGTGATGAGCGGCAACGCGGTCGCCCTGGCCGCGGGCAAGGTGCGGGCCAAGGCCCTGCGGATCGCCGCCGAGGCCCTGGAGACCGATCCGGACGACCTGGAGGTCGCCGACGGGATGGTCAGGGTCAAGGGGGCCCCGGAGCGCGAGATCGCCCTGGAGACGGTGGCCGTGCTGGCCAACCCGCTGCGCTACGCCTTCGACGAGCAGACCAAGCTGGCCACCCAGTTCGTGGTCGGCCGGGGGGCCGAGGACCCGCCGGTGGCCGAGGACGACGAGCCCGGGCTGGAGGCGACCGACTGGTACTCGCCGGTCCGCTCCACCTTCGCCAACGGCATGCACGCGGTGGTGGTCGAGACCGACCCGGAGACGGCCGAGGTCCGGATCCTCAGGTACTGCGTGGTCCACGACTGCGGCCGGCTCATCAACCCACGGATCGTGGAGGGCCAGATCCACGGCGGGGTCGCCCAGGGGGTCGGCGGGGCCCTGTACGAGCGGATGGTCTACGACGAGAACGGCCAGCTGCTGAACGCCTCGTTCATGGACTTCCTGATGCCGTACGCCTCCGAGGTGCCCAAGGTCGAGACCGACCACCTGGAGACGCCGTCGCCCCTGAACCCCCTCGGCATCAAGGGGGCCGGCGAGGCCGGCACCATCCCGGGGGCGGCGGTGCTGGCCGCGGCCATCTCCGACGCCGAGGGCTTCTTCATCGACACCATGCCGATCTCCCCGTCGGAGCTGTGGGCCCTGCGCGAGAAGGAGGACGGATGAGGATCGCCGGCAACGCCACCCTGCACGCCCCCGTCGAGGCGGTCTACGCCGCCCTCCAGGACCCCCGCGTCCTGGTCCGCACCATCCCCGGCTGCGAGCGCCTCGAGCAGGTCGGCGACGACGCCTACCAGATGACCGTCACCGCCGGCGTCGCCTCGGTCCGGGGCACCTACGCCGGCGACGTCCGCCTCACCGACCAGCGCGCCCCCCACGGCTTCACCCTGCGGGCGAGCGGCTCCGGCACCCCGGGCACCGTCGCCGCCGACGTGTCGGTCACCCTCGCCTCCGACGACAACGGCACCACCCTGCTCACCTACGACGCCGACGCCACCATCGGCGGCATGATCGGCGGCGTCGGCCAGCGCCTCCTCACCACCGTCGCCAAGCGCACCGCCGGCGAGTTCTTCACCGCGGTCGACCAGGTCCTCAATGGCGGAGGCGTCGAGGAGGCGAGGGCAACACCCACCGGCCTCGACGAGGCGGGCGCCCCGCTCTCCCGCGCTGGCGATGGGGGAGCGCCGGCCCGGCCCGCCGGCGGGGGGGCCGGGCCACGCGTGTTCACCGCCCCCGCGCGGCGCGGCGCCACCGGGATCCCGGGCGGGGAGTTCGCCGCCGGCG
>CALGFH010000352.1 GCA_937881255.1 uncultured Actinomycetes bacterium | reverse complement strand
TGCCGCTGGCCATCGGGGCGGCGATCCTGCGCTACCGGCTGTACGACCTGGACCGGATCGTCAGCCGGACCCTGGCCTGGGCGCTGCTGACGGTGGTCCTCGGCCTGGCCTACGCCGGGGTGGTGCTGGGGCTGGGCCGGCTGCTGCCGGACAGCTCCAGCCTGGTCGTGGCCGCGGCCACCCTGGCCGTGGCCGCGGTGTTCCAGCCCGTCCGCCGCCGGTCCAGGCCGTGGTGGACCGGCGCTTCAACCGTCACCGCTACGACGCCGCCCGGACCATCCAGGCCTTCAGCGGCCGGCTGCGCCAGCAGGTCGACCTGGACAGACAGCCTGACCGCCGAGCTGCTGGCCGTGGTGGACCAGACGATGCAGCCGGAGCGGGCGACGCTGTGGCTGCGGGCGTCGCGCCCCGTGCGCGACCGGGTCAGCGGCGGCTGATCTGGAGGCGGCCGGAGCCGTCGATGGCCAGGGAGCGGCGGCCGGCCAGCAGCTCCAGGAGCTCGCCGCCGACCAGGTCGCGGCGCCAGCCCTGGAGGGTGCGGACCGGCGGCTCGGGCTGGCCCCGGCGGGCCGCGGCCACCACCTGGGCCAGGTCGTTGCGGGCCGCGACCAGCTCGTAGGCCAGGCCGGCGTCCAGCGCCCGGGCCCGGACCAGGGCCTCGGACAGGGCGATGGCGGGCACGTCGGCCGGGTTGGAGTCGGGCCGCTCGACCACCTCGGTGGGCAGGGGCTCGGCGGCCAGCCCGCGGGCCACGGCGGCCATGATGGCGTCGGCCCGGCGGCGCAGGGTCGAGGGCTGGAGGCCGCGGATGCGCTCCAGGGCCGAGGGGGCCGCCGGGCGGCGCTTGGCCACCTCGACCAGGGGGGCGTCGCCCAGCACCGAGGAGACCGGGCGGTCCTCGGCGGCGGCGGTCTGCTCCCGCCAGGCGGCCAGCTCGCGGGCGACCGCCCGGGCCCGCGGGTTCAGCTGGGCCACCCGGGGGAGCCGCTGCCAGGCCAGCCACGGGTCGCGCTCGTCGGTCGCCTCCTCCAGGCGGCGGCACTCCTCCCGCGCCCATTGGAGGCGGCCGCTGGCCGACAGCCGCTCCTGGAGGGCGTCGGCCAGGCGCAGCAGGTGGGCCACGTCGTCGCGGGCGTAGGCGAGCTGCTCGGGGCTGAGCGGCCGGTCGTCCCAGCGGGTGAAGCTGGCCGACTTGGCCAGGCGCAGGCCGAGCACGTCGTTGAGCAGGCTGCCGTAGCCGGTCTGGGCGCCGAAGCCGGCGAACCCGGCCGCGACCTGGGTGTCGAACACCCCGCGGACCTCGGTGCGCCACACCCGCCGGAGCAGGGCCACGTCCTGGCGCCCGGCGTGCAGCACCACCTCGACCTCCGGGTCGGCCAGGACCTCGGCCAGCGGCCCCGGGTCGAGCCCGGGGTCCAGGGGGTCGACCAGCTCCACGACCGGTTGGCCATCGTCTCCCGGGACCACCACCCCGACCAGGCAGAGCAGGGCCCGGTAGCGGCCCTCGGACATGAACTCGGTGTCGATGCCGAGCCGGCCCCCGGCCCTGGCCGCCTCGGCCAGCGCCTTGCTGTCCACGCGCGCGTCCAGGCTCAGCCGAGCTGCCACGTGTCCCCGCCGTGGAGCAGCTTGGCCAGTTCGCCCCGTCCCTGCCTGGCCGTGGCCGCCTCGACCTGCTCGGACATGAGCTCGTCGTAGACCGGCCGCTCGACGTCGCGGAACACCCCGATCGGGGTCGGCCCGTCGGCGCCGTGCGACAGCCGGCTGAGCATGAAGGCCAGGCTCGGCTCGGCCCGGTGCTCGTCGTGGACCAGCAGCGCGTCCTCGCCGACGTCGGCCACGTCGACCAGCTCGACCCGGCAGTCGTCGGTCAGCCGGACCCCGCGCTCGCCGTCCTTGCCGAAGCGGATCGGCTTCCCGTGCTCCAGCCGGATCTGGTTGTCGGCCCGGGTGTCGGGCTCCTTCAGCAGGTCGAAGGCGCCGTCGTTGAAGATGTTGCAGTTCTGGTAGATCTCCACGAAGGCGGTGCCCTGGTGGGCGGCCGCCTTGCCCAGCACCTCGGTGAGGTGGGCGCGGTCGGAGTCGATCGACCGGGCGACGAAGGTCGCCTCGACCCCGAGGGCCACGCTGACCGGGTTGAACGGGTGGTCCAGCGACCCCATCGGGGTCGACTTGGTGACCTTGCCGAGCTCGCTGGTGGGGGAGTACTGGCCCTTGGTGAGCCCGTAGATCTGGTTGTTGAACAGCAGGATCTTCAGATTCACGTTGCGGCGCAGGGCGTGGATCAGGTGGTTGCCGCCGATCGAGAGGGCGTCCCCGTCGCCGGTGATCACCCAGACCGACAGGTCGGGGCGGGTCACCGACAGCCCGGTGGCGATCGCCGGGGCCCGGCCGTGGATCGAGTGCATCCCGTAGGTGTTCATGTAGTAGGGGAAGCGCGAGGAGCAGCCGATGCCCGAGACGAACACGATCCGCTCCCGCGGGATCCCCAGCGAGGGCATGAAGCCCTGCACGGCCGAGAGGATCGCGTAGTCCCCGCAGCCCGGGCACCAGCGGACCTCCTGGTCGCTCTTGAAGTCCTTGCCGGTGAGCTTCACGGCGGCCCCGTTGCCATGGCCGTTGCCCTGGGTCACTTGCCTGCTCCTTCGTCCAGCAGCCCGATGATCGCGTCGGCCAGCTCCTCGGCCTTGAACGGCAGCCCCCGGACCTTGTTGTAGCCGACGGCGTCGACCAGGTAGCGGGACCGGACCAGCATGCGGAGCTGGCCCAGGTTCATCTCCGGGATCAGCACCTGGTCGTAGGCGGCCAGCACCTCGCCGAGGTTGGCCGGGAAGGGGTTGAGGTGGCGCAGGTGGGCCACGGACACCCTGGCCCCCGTGGCCCGGACCCGGCGCACGGCCGCCCCGATCGGCCCGTAGGTCGAGCCCCAGCCCAGCACCAGCAGCCCCGACCCGTCCTGGTGGTCGACCTCGACGGGCGGGATGTCGGCCGCGATCCCGGCCACCTTGGCCGCGCGCAGGTTGATCATGCGGTCGTGGTTGTCGGGGTCGTAGCTGATGTTGCCGGTCCCGTCGGCCTTCTCCAGCCCGCCGATGCGGTGCTCGAGGCCGGGCGTGCCCGGGACCGCCCACGGGCGGGCCAGGGTCGTCTCGTCACGCAGGTAGGGCCAGAAGTCGCCCTCGTGGTTGGGCTCGGTGGCGAACGAGGTCGAGATGTCGGGCAGCGAGGCCACGTCCGGCAGCAGCCACGGCTCGGAGCCGTTGGCCAGGTAGCCGTCCGACAGCAGGACCACCGGGGTCCGGTACTTGAGGGCGATCCGGGCCGCCTCGACGGCGGCGTGGAAGCAGTCCGAGGGGGTGCAGGGCGCCACCACCGGCACCGGCGCCTCGCCGTTGCGGCCGTACAGCACCTGGAGCAGGTCGGCCTGCTCGGTCTTGGTCGGCATCCCGGTCGAGGGGCCGCTGCGCTGGATGTCGATCACCAGCAGGGGCAGCTCCAGGGAGACGCCGAGGCCGATGGTCTCGGCCTTGAGGGCGATCCCGGGGCCGCTCGAGGTGGTGACCCCCAGCGCCCCGCCGAAGGCCGCCCCCAGGGCCGCCCCGACCCCGGCGATCTCGTCCTCGGCCTGGAAGGTCCGGACCCCGAACGCCTTGTGCTTGGAGAGCTCGTGGAGGATGTCGGAGGCGGGGGTGATCGGGTAGGCGCCGAGGAACAGCGGCAGCCCCGACAGCTGGCTGGCCGCGACCAGCCCGTAGGCCAGGGCCAGGTTCCCGGAGATGTTGCGGTAGGTCCCCGGGGTCAGCTTGGCCGGCTTGATCTCGTAGGAGACGGCGAAGGCCTCGGTCGTCTCGCCGTAGTTCCAGCCGGCCTTGAAGGCGGTCACGTTCGCCTTGGCGATCACCGGCCGGGAGGCGAACTTCTTCTCCAGGTAGGCCACCGTGGCCTCGGTCGGGCGGTGGTACAGCCAGGACATGAGCCCGAGGGCGAACATGTTCTTGGCCCGCTCGGCCTCCTTCTTGGAGATGTCGAACTCCTTCAGGGCCTCCAGGGTCATGGAGGTCAGCGGCACCGGGTGGACCTGGTGGTCGGCCAGGGTCCCGTCCTCGAGCGGGTTGGCGGCGTAGCCGGCCTTGTCGAGGTTGCGGGCGGTGAAGGAGTCGGTGTTGACGATCAGGCTGGCGCCCTTGGGCAGGTCGCCGAGGTTGGCCTTGAGGGCGGCCGGGTTCATCGCCACCAGCACGTCGGGGGCGTCGCCCGGGGTGAGGATGTCGTGGTCGGCGAAGTGCAGCTGGAAGCCCGACACCCCCGGGATGGAGCCGGCGGGGGCGCGGATCTCGGCCGGGAAGTCGGGCAGCGTCGACAGGTCGTTGCCGAACGCCGCGGTCTCGCTGGTGAAACGGTCTCCGGTGAGCTGCATGCCGTCACCAGAGTCGCCGGCGAAGCGAATCGTGACGCGATCCAGCACCTGGACCGGCTTGGTCATCGTGGGTTCCCTCGATTCGAAGCGGACGGGTCGCCTGCACCCGGTCGCCGCCTGCTCGAGGCCCGGGGCGCAGCGTCCCACCGCCCCGAGGGCAGGGGGCCGGCAACCGGCCCTCCCAGCATATACCGATCCGTTCGAGAAGCTTGTGGAAGCCGCCGCGTCCGAGTGGCGCGATCTCACTACCCCGGTCACCATGCCGGAAACCATGCCGTCGACCCAGCCCGAGGTGAGCCCTGTGACCGACCAGCCAGCCGACGACGCCGTGGCCAGCGCCCGGCTCCTGGTGGCGTACGTCTCCGAGGACGACGAGCTGGACCACGTCCGCGACGCCGCCCTGGAGATCGGCAAGGGCGGGGCCAAGGTGATCCTCTACGACCGCGACTCGGCCTCGGCGTTCAGCGACCCGATGCCCAACCAGTGGGCCTCCCAGGCCGAGGGCGCCCAGTTCAGCGACCCCCTGTCCGACCAGGAGCTGGTCAAGCTGGGCCGGGAGCCGTTCGCCCGCAAGGTGGCCGCGGCCCGCCAGGCCGGCGTCGACGCCTGGGGCTGGCTGGCCTCCGACCACGGCACCGACGCCCTGGTCAGCTACGCCCGCGACCACGGCGCCGACCTGATCCTGCTCCCTTCCGACCTCGAGGACCCCGGCCTGGGCGAGCGCCTCAAGGGCGAGACCGTCGACAACGCCGTCGAGGAAGCCACCGAGACCGCCGCCGGCCTGGCCGTGGTCCTGGTCGCCCCCGACGGCTCGACCGAGCTGGCCGCCGGCCGCCTCTAGGCATTCAGCGCCCCTCCTGCCGCTTGGGGCGCGAGCGCGGTTGACGCCGCTTGCGGCATGTGCAATGTTCCCGGCGAGCCCAAATACAGAGCCCCCAACGAAAGGGAGCCGCCGCCATGTATGGGCCGTTGATCGTTGCCGCCGCGATCCTGCTGTCGATCGCTGGCATTGTCCTGTTCCTGCACGACCTCTCCGAAGCGCGCTCGCGCAAGGCCTTCGACCGCATCTTCGAGGAGGGCAGCAGGCGGCGCCGCTGAGCGCCCCGGGTTCACCGCGGCCGGTCGCACCGTCGCGGCCTCCGCAAGACGCCGACCCGGGGCGATCGAGCCGCCGCCAAGCGAGCCACGACGCCCCGGGTCGGCCTACCGCATTATGCCCCGGCGCCCCCCACGGGGCGAACCCCCCGGGCCGGGCAGATGCCGCGGAGCCGTCCCCGGGTCGGCCGGCCGCGGTGAACCCGGGACGCGCTGCCCAGCGAGCCGCTACGGGTGCCGCCAGCGGCGGCCGGTCGACGGCCAGCCGCCGCTCGGCTCCTCCTGGACGAGCTGGTAGAGATCGCCCAACGGGTTGGTCCGGGCGAACAGCTCCAGGCGCCCGTCGGCGTTCGCGGCCAGCGTCGGCTCCTGCAGCATGCCCGGGGCCACGTTCGGCATGGGCGTCCAGGGCTGCCAGCCGTCGGCCCCTGGATTCTGCTCGCGCCGCCACAGCCTGCCCCGGTCGTTCGTGGCCACCACCACCAGCCGGCCGTCGGCATTGGCGCCGACGGCCAGGTCGACGAAGGTCTCGGTGTCGTGGCGCAACCGCGCCCACGGCGACCAGGACGTGGAGTCGGCGGGGGAGCGCTGCCAGCTGTGCCAGACCACCCCGTTGGCGCCCATGAACAGCTCCAGCCGGCGATCGGCGTTGCGGCCGAGCACCGGGAAGCCGACCTCATCAGCGACCCCGGTGCCGAGCGTCTCCCAGTCGCTCCAGCCACCCCCCGGGGTGTGCTGGTAGCGGTGGAACATGTGGCCCTCGAAGATGACCGGCGAGCCCTTGTCCGGCTCCTCGGACGAGAACAGCTCCAGCCGTCCGTCGTCGTTGGCGCCGACGGCGAGCAGGCCACTGGCTCCGCTCCCCGGCGGGCCGAAGGAACGCCAGCCCGACCACTGGCCGCCGGGGGTGGCCTGCCAGGCATGCCAGACCGCCCACCCGCCCTGGTCGGCCACGGCGAAGACCTCAAGGCGGCCGTCGTAGTTGCGGGCGAGCGCCGGCCGCCCGAACTCCAGGTCCGCCGGCCGGACGACGCCCCATTCCGACCAGCCGTTGTCGGGAGCCGTCTGCTCGATCTCCCGCACCTGGCGGTCCCAGCCGGCCACCGCGACGTGCAGGCGCCCGTCGGCGTGCGCGGCCACGGCTGGTCCTGGGAAGGCGACCTCGCTGGGCTGGCCGAGGACGCGCCATCCCGACCAGTCACCGCCGGGCGTCTCCTGCCAGGCATGGAAGACGTCGCCGGACTCGCCCTCGTCCTCGCCGGTTGTCGCCACCAGCTCCAGGCGCCCGTCCTGGTTCGCCGCCAGGGCCACGCCGGTCACCTTGGACACTCCCGATCACCCCCCTGGAAGCGGCCGCCGCTATGGGAGGAGCTTCCCATGCCGCCGGTTCCGCTCGAAAGGGGGAGATTCGCCGCGCCCTCAGCTGTCACCACCGCTGGCGCCGCCGTCGCCCTGCTGGACCCGGCGGACGGGTGCTAGAGGATCTCGGCCAGCTGGCGGTCGAGGGAGGCCTGGGTGAGCTCGCCGAG
>CALGFH010000351.1 GCA_937881255.1 uncultured Actinomycetes bacterium | reverse complement strand
CCAGCTGAGCTCAGACGGTGATGACGACCTTGCCGCGGGCGTGGCCCTGCTCCAGGTAGCGGATGGCCTCGGGTGTCTGGCGCAGCGGGTAGGTCCGGTCGATCACCGGGGAGAGCTCGCCGGCCTCGATGAGCTCCTTGAGGGTCTTCAGATCTTGGCTGCTCTGCTTGGCCTCGAAGGGGGCCAGCCGCTGGCCCACGAACGGGGACAGCACGGCCGCCTTGAGGATCCGGTCCAGCGGCCCGACCCAGCGGCCGTCCGATTCGCCGCTGCTCAGGATGAGCCGGCCCTTGGGGGTGAGGGCGCGCCGGCAGGCCGATGGCGAGCCGGTCCCGGCCAGCTGGAAGATGACGTCGTAGCGCCGGCCGCCCCGGGTGAAGTCCTCGCGGGTGTAGTCGATCGCGTGGTCGGCGCCGAGCGACCGGACCAGCTCCAGGTTCCGGGTGCTGCACACCCCGGTCACCTCGGCGCCGAACAGCTTGGCCAGCTGGACGGCGAAGGTGCCGACGCCGCCCGACGCCCCGATGATCAGGACCTTGTCGCCCGGCTGGACCCGTCCCTGGTCGCGCAGGCCCTGCAGGGCGGTCAGGGCGGCCAGGGGGACGGTCGCGGCCTGCTCGAAGCTGAGGTTGGCCGGCTTGGGGCCGAGGACGTCCTCGGGGACGCGGACGTACTCGGCGAAGCCGCCGGCCAGGACGAAGGCGTAGACCTCGTCGCCGGGCCGGAACCGGGTCACGGCCCGGCCGACCGCCTCGACCTGCCCGGCCACGTCGCTGCCCAGCCCACCGTCCTTGGGGATGCGCAGCCCGATCGGGCGCATGATGTAGGGAAGGCCGCGCAGGTAGTGCCAGTCCCGCGGGTTGACGGAGGCGGCGCGGACGCGCACCAGCACCTCGTCCTCTCGCAGGGCGGGGGCGTCGACCTCTTCGAGCTCGAGGACGTCAGGTGCGCCGTACCGGTGATAGGTGATCGCCTGCAAGGTGGCCTCCTGTCCGGGGATGAGGTGTACGGCGTACACCTCGATGTGGTGTAGCCTAGGTGTACGCCGTATACCTGTCAAGAGGGGTGGGACCGCGTGCCCTTGAGCAAGGAGCGGGTGCTGGGCGCCGCCGTCGCCCTGGCCGACGCCCAGGGTGTCGAGGGCCTCAGCATGCGCAAGCTCGCCCAGGAGCTCGGCGTCGTCCCGATGGCCCTCTACAAGCACGTGGCCAACAAGGACGAGCTGCTGGACGCCATGGTCGACGTGGTCGTCGGCGAGATCGACCCGCCGGCCGGCGGCACCGACTGGAAGACGGCCATGCGCCGGCGGGTGCTGTCGGCCCGCGGCGCCCTCCTGCGCCACCCGTGGACCTCCCGGGTGATGGAGTCGCGGGCCAGCCCGACCCCGGCGGTGCTCGCCTACATGGACTCGATGATCGGGATGTTCCGGGCCGGGGGCTTCTCGATCGACCTGACCCATCACGCGATGCACGCCATGGGCAGCCGGCTGCTCGGGTTCAGCCAGGAGCTGTTCGACGAGACGGCCGACGTCGGCCCGGGGATGGACGCCGAGACGCTCCGGGAGCTGGCCGGCGCGTTCCCCCACATCACCGAGCTGGTGGTGGCCATCACCCACGACCAGGCGTCGGTGGTCGGCGTGGGCTGCGACGACCAGTTCGAGTTCGAGTTCGCCCTCGACCTGATGCTGGACGGCCTGGAGCGGCTCCGCGACAGGGCCTGAGGGGACCGGCGCCGCTCCCCGGGCGGCCGTGAGCGGCCGGTTAGCGGGCCGCCCGAGGATGGCCAGCATGCGACGGACCCACCCGCCCCCGGCCCCGCCGTCCCGGGCGCCGATGGCCACCCTGCCCGCCCAGCTGCAGCCGCTGTGGGCGCTGGCGGTGGCCATCGCCGAGTCGGCGGCCGAGATCGCCGCCACCCGGCCCATCCCCAGCTGGCGGGCCAGCGCCTACCTGTACGCCGCCGCCGACCAGGCCTGGGGGGCCGACGGGGGCGGTGGCGAGGCCGGCTGGCGGGCCGACCGCAGCGGGTCGGGCGGCGAGTTCCGCTTCGCCGTCCTGCTCGCCGAGGCCGCCACCGCCCGCTTCGTGGCCGGCGACGGCTACCTCAGCAACCGCCAGCTCGCCACCGACCTCCGCTCCGGCGCTGCCTGGCTGGCCACCGGGGCTCTCCTCCCCCAGCGCGGCGCCTGACCCACCGGCGGCCCCGGTGGGTCAGAATCGCCGGGTGGACGAGATGGTGGTCACCGACGACGGCTGCCAGCTGTGGACCACCCGGTCGGGCACCGGCAACCCGCTGGTCCTCTGCCACGGCGGCCCCGGCTTCTGGGACACCTTCGCGGGGCTGGCCGGGCTGCTCGGCGACACCGCCACCGTCCACCGCTGGGACCAGCGGGGCTGCGGCCGCTCGGAGTGGCGCGGGCCCTACACGGTCGCCCGCTCCCTGGCCGACCTCGAGGGCGTCCGCCGCCACCACGGCCTGGCCGGGATGGCCCTGCTCGGCCACTCCTGGGGCGCGGAGCTCGCCCTCCGCTACGCCCTGGCCCACCACGGCCGGGTCACCCGCCTGGTCTACGTCTCGGGGACCGGGATCGACCCGGAGGCGACCTGGCGCCCGGACTTCCAGCGCAGCTTCCTCGAGCGCCTCGGCGGCCGGCTGCCCCGCTGGCGGGCCCTGCGGGCCCGCGAGCCACGCTCGGCGGCCGAGGAGCGGGAGCTGGCCACCCTGCAGCTTTCGGCCGACTTCGCCGACCGCGACCGGGCCCTGGAGGAGGCCGAGCGCGAGACGACCCCGTTCCTCGGGGCCGACCCCGAGTGCGGCCGGGCCCTCAACGCCGACCGCCGCCGCTTCCCGAGCGACGCGCTGCTCGGCGCCTGCCAGGCCCTCCAGGTCCCGGTCCTGCTGGTCGACGGCGCCGACGACCTCCGTCCCCGGTGGGCGGTCGACTCCCTGGAGCGCGCCCTCCCGGATGTCCGCCGGGTCGTCCTGCCCGGCGCCGGCCACCTGCCCTGGGTCGAGGCCCCGGCCGCCTTCCGCTCGGCCGTTACCGGGTTCCTGGCCAGGGGCTCCTAGTCAGCTCGGTCCATCGGGCCTGCCAGTCCCCGGCCGGGCGGCCGGCCAGGTGCGCGGCGAGATCCTCGACGTGCGCCTGCCATCCGGCGCCGTGCGCGGCCGCCTCGTTCAGGGGCAGCCCGCGCTCCTCCAGGACCAGACGGGTCTGGTCGCCATCGGGGAAGAGCTCGACCTCGATGACGGTCTGGTCGTCCTGCCCGGGACGCATGGTGACCAGGAGCCGTCGAGGGGGCTCGCACACGTCGACCCGTCCGGCACCTTCCCAACCGCTGGTGAAGGTGGCCCGGAACTCGCCGCCCAGCCGCAGGTCGCCGTCGACCCGCGCGACCCAGCGCGCCAACCGCTGCGGATCGGTCAGTGCCGACCACAGGTCCTCGGCGTCGGTGCCGAAGGCAGCTTCCATGCGGACGACCGCCTTGCCGTCCACGGCCCGCAGCGAGCCCACGACAGTGCCCATGTCCGTGCGTTGCGGCGTCATCCGCTGCTCCTTCGCTGTCGTTTCCCTCGGGCCACCTCGGTGTGCAGGGCATGCAGTCGCTGCTCCCACAGTGACCGGTAGCTCCCCAGCCATTCGTCGACCTCGGCCAGCGGTTCAGGCCGCAGGCGGTACACCCGCCACTGCGCCTGCTGGCGCAGCTCGACCAACCCCGCCTCGCGCAGCACCCGCAGGTGCCGGGAGACTCCCGGGCGAGCGATCGGCAGCAGGGCGGCCAGCTCGCTCACCGTGGCCTCGCCCTGCCGCAGGGCTTCCAGCACCGTCCGCCGGCTGCCGTCCGCCAAGGCATGCAACACCGCATCCATGGCTTGAATGTACCCGATCGGGTACGTAACTGTCTAGATACATACCAGGGATTGCCCAGTTGAGGATCAGCTTCTCGCCCAGGAACGAGCCGGCCGTGACCGCCTCCGCCCAGGGGACGCCGATGATGAAGACGACCGGGGCGAAGGCGTAGCCGAGCAGCTTCTGGAAGGTCAGGTCCTCCAGGCCGACCAGGTCGCCGCCGGCCCCGAGGATGATGTTGAGCAGGGCGATCAGGGAGATGAAGGCGATCAGCAGGCGCCGACGGTGGCGGCGATCCGCAGCCCCTCCTCGGCCCCGCGGGCGGCGGCGTCGAAGATGTTGATCGGATGGTGGCCCTCCTCCCCGACCGCCAGCGGCGGCTCCCGGTCCAGCGGGTCGTCCCGGACCAGCTCCCCGGTCCCCGGGTCCCGCCGCAGCGGCTGCGCGTCCCCGCCATCGTCGCGCCGGTCGTGGCCGGGGTTCCCGGCCGTGACCTCCTCGGGCTCGGGATCGGGGAGCAGCGGCCCGAACAGGAACTGGACCCCGGCGTTGCCCGAGTTGATGACGGCCGCCCCCCACTGCCCCTCGGATGGGCCTCGCGCGGCTCAGCCGGCCTCGGCGTCGAGGAAGTCGCCGACCATCGAGGCCAGCCAGTCGGCCTTCTGGACCAGGGTGACGTGGGTCGTGCCGGGGAGCACGGCCAGGCGGGAGCGGGGCAGGCCGGCCAGGTCGCCGATCACCCCGCCGCCGAGCAGGCGGAAGAGCTCCACCGTGTGCTCGGGCTGGACGATGTCGGAGTCCCCGATGATCAGCATGGTCGGGGAGCTGAGCCCGCGCACGTCCTCGGCCGTCCACTCGGGCAGGTCGGCGTCCATCTGCTTGATCTTCTCGATCAGCTTCGGCCAGTCGCCCTTGTTGGGGGCGACCCTGGCGTAGTCCTGCTCGAACGGGGTGCCGGCCAGGTGCTCGGGCTGGAGGTCGCCGATGTTGTCCATCATCCCGGGATGGAGGCCGTCGAGCCGGTAGCTGAACGAGGCCAGGACCAGCCTGCCGACCAGCTGGGGGTGGTCGAGGGCGAGCTGGAAGGCGACGGCCGACCCGGAGCTGTAGCCGAACACGTCGGCCTGCTCGACCCCCAGGTGGCGCAGGAGCGCGGCGGTGTCGTCGGTCCAGCGCTGGATGCTGAGGGGGCGGTCGATGTCGGCGGTGTGGCCGTGGGCCTGCTGCTCGACGGCGATCACCTGCCGGCTCCTGGCCAGCGACGGGATGATCCCGCCGAAGTCGACGCCGATGGTCGAGAGGTTGCCGTGGAGCAGGACCAGCGGCCGTCCGCTGCCGTGGACCTCGTAGTACATCTCGAGGCCGTTCACCGGGGCGTAGCCGGTCTGGGTGGTGGAGTCGGTCATCGTGGTCGCCTCCTGGTCTACCGGGCGGCGCCGAAGAGGCGGCTGAGCCAGGCCTGCCATGCCCGCTCGGCCTCCTGGGCGTCCGCGTCGTCGGCGTAGAGATGGTGCCCGACGGCGACCATGCCGTCGTAGCCGCGGATGAACCGGTACAGGCCGTCCTCGGTGCGCACGCCGACGGCCTCCGGCGAGAGGTAGTCGACCACGCCCTCGATCGGGCCGAGGCCCTCGGGGGTGAGCCGCACCTTGTCGCCTTCGACGGGCCGGCCGCCGAGGCCAAGGGCGTCGAACAGCCTCGGCCACACGTCCTCGGCGTCCCCGGCCCCCGGCTGCATGGCCATGACCGGGGCGGCGGCCCGGCCCCGGAACCATTCCAGGTACTGGGCCAGCTGGTGCAGGTACATGTCCCAGCCCCTGGTGAGGGCGTCGTACTCGGTCTCCCAGTCGTCGCCGAGGACCCCGCTCTGGACCAGCCGCAGCACGCAGGTGCCGTCGTCGCGGCCCTCGATCAGCCACTCGAAGGCCATGAAGGTGGCCTCGTCCGAGCTGCCGCCCTGGTGGGCGAAGCGGCGCGGCGGGTCCCAGGCGGTGACGACCCCCTCCTCGGTGTGCGGCCCGATGGTCATCGCCGTCCGGCCGCCCTCGCGGGGCTCGACCTGGTTGCGGCCCATGAACCAGCCGTCGATCCCGGGGCCGGTGGCGATCGCCTCCCACACCTGCTCGGGGGTGGCCTGGAGGGTGATCTCCTTGCGCAGCTCGAACTCGCGGGGCATCGCTAGGGCTCCTTCGTCTCGGTCTTGACACTCGGGTGGAGGGCCACGACCACCCGGTGGTCGCGGCCGCCGGTGGCGGCCGGGGTGTGGTACCGGGCGACCAGGCCGGCGACGTGCCCGGCCAGCTCCTCGGCGAAGGCGGCCCGGTCGGCCGCCGAGGCGAACCGGACCTCCCCGTCGACCGCGAAGGTGGCCACCCGCTGCCTGGCCCTGGCCGCCCCGGTCATCAGGTCGCCGACGTCGCGCACCAGCCGGGACGCCACCGCCAGCAGCCAGGCCGCCGACACCCGGTCGGGGGCCCGGTCCGGGTCGGGCTGGACCGGGGCCAGCGCCGCCGGCGAGATCACGTAGGACGCCGCCGTGGCCTGCAGCACCCGCTCGGTGCAGTTGCCCTTGCGCCGCTCCTCGACCAGCTCGACCAGGCCGTGCCGCTCCAGCGCCCGCAGGTGGTAGTTCACCTTCTGCCTGGGCAGCCCCACCCGGGAGGCCAGCATGGTCGCCGACGCCGGCTCGGCCAGCTCCCCCAGCAGCCGGGCCCGCACCGGGTCGAGCGACACCTCGGCCGCCGCCGGGTCCCCGATCACCGCCACGTCCAGCATGGGCGCCACCCTAGTACCGAGCATATTTGTTGTCAAGACGATGAGAGTCGTCGGTGGGACCGGGATGGACGCGGCTGCTATACTCGAACACACGTTCGAACAGGGGGTCGCCATGTCCGCCGACGCCGACCACGAGGTCATCGACAGCCCTGGGGCGCTCTTCCGCCACCTGTACGAGGAGCACGGGGTCTCCGAGGCCCGCGACCTGGACCCGGAGACGGCGCCGCTCCAGTTCTGGCTGCGCCGCCACGCCGAGCTGGAGCGCGCCGAGCGGGCCGGCCACCGCCCGCCCGACCAGCCCCCGGAGCCGCCGACCGCGCCGGAGCAACGGCCCCAGGCCGAGCCCCGGCCCCGGCGCGATCCCCCGCCGCCGGCCCCGCCGGCGGGCGGCCCGGCTGGCCGGAGCCGGGAGGGCC
>CALGFH010000350.1 GCA_937881255.1 uncultured Actinomycetes bacterium | reverse complement strand
AACGGCGGCGGCCAGCTGCACCACGCGGTGATCGCCAGGCTCGCCGACGGCGCGACCATCGACCAGGCCCAGGAGTTCTTCGCCACCGAGGACTTCAAGGGACCGCCGCCGGTCGACTTCGACGCCTCCGAGATCACCGCCGTGCTCGACACCGGCGGCAAGGAGGTCGAGACGGTCGAGCTCCAGTCCGGCAGCTACGCCCTGCTCTGCTTCATCACCGACCGGGCCGGCGGCCCGCCGCACGTCATCAAGGCCAAGATGCTCCAGGAGGTGAAGGTCCCCTAGCCAGGTGCGCTACCGTCGGGGGATGCAGCTGACCCGGCGACCGCGCGCCACCGGGGCGCTCCTGGCCCTGGTGCTCTTCCTGGCCCTGCTCGGGCCCGGCGCCGCCGACCGGGCGGCCACCGTCGCGGACGCGCCGGGGTCGCTCCTGGCCGGGCCGGCGGCCGGTCCCGAGCAGGGCTTTGTCCGTGACTGGCCGAGCCGCTCCCTGGTCGCCGGCGGGACCCGCGACCACCGGGAGCGGCCCGGCCCGGCGCTGCCGGGCGTCGTCGCCCTGGCCGTGGCCGCCGCCTGGACGGTCGTGGCCGCCCGCCGGGCCGCCCGGCCCGGCGGCCACCACGGCGCCGTCGCCGGGGCCCGCGCCCCCCCGTCGCTCCAGCTTCTCGCAGCAAGCTGACGGTGCCGCCCGGCAGGACCGGCGCGGCCGAAGCTGGAGGTGCTCGACATGAGCGTTCGCGTACGATCCTCCGGGACCACGATCGACCGGCCGGTGCTGGCCATGGCCCTGCTGGCCGTGGTGGCCACCGCCATCGGGGGCCTGTGGCTGGGCAGGGCCGCCCTCGGCGGGCGGCCCGAGTACCGGACGGTGCAGGTCGACAACCAGGGCGCCCTGCCCGTCCAGGTCGACGTGGCCGGGCCCGACGGCGGCCGGCTGGGGCTGGGCGTGGCCAGGCCGCGGGCCACCTCCTCCTTCCGCGAGGTCGCCGACCAGGGCGCGACCTGGACCTTCGTGGTCAGCTACGGTGGCCAGGAGGTGCTGCGCCAGCCGGTCAGCGCCCAGGAGCTGGCCGGCCGGGACTGGACCTTCCAGGTCCCCGAAGACGTCACCATGGAGCTGGTACGCCAGGGCTACCGATGAGGAGGAGCGGCAGCGGGATGGACATCCAGGAGACCAACCTGCCGGGCGTCGGGCTGCGGCACGACTTCACCACCAGGGCGGGCCGCCAGCTCGGGGTCGTCACCCACCGCACCGGCCGGCGCGACCTGCTGGTCTACGACCGCGAGGACCCCGACGCCTGCCAGGAGGTGGTCCAGCTCACCGACGAGGAGGCCGACGCCCTGGCCGAGCTGCTGGGGGCGGCCCGGCTGGTCGAGCACCTGGCCGCGCTGACCCAGCGGATCGAGGGCCTGGCCATCGACTGGCTGCCCATCCGGTCCGGCAGCCCGTACGCCGGCAAGGCCATCGCCGACACCCAGGCCCGCAGCCGCACCGGCGTCTCGATCGTGGCCATCCTGCGCGGCGACGGGGCCGTCCCCGCCCCCGCCCCCGACGCCGGCCTCGAGCCCGGCGACACCCTGGTGGTCGTCGGCACCACCCAGGGGGTCAAGGAGCTGAGCAAGCTGCTGGGGAGCTGACCGGCGGTGGCCCACGGCGCCGCCGTCCTCCTCGAGCTGGGCGGGGTGATCCTCGGGCTCGGCATCCTGGGCCGGCTGGCCGGCCGCCTCGGCCTGTCCGCCATCCCCCTGTACCTGCTGGCCGGGCTGGCCTTCGGCGAGGGCGGGCTGCTGCCGCTGGTCACCGCGAGCGAGTTCATCGAGGTCGGGGCCGAGGTCGGGGTCATCCTCCTGCTGCTCCTGCTCGGCCTGGAGTACTCGGCCAGCGAGCTGCTGGGCAGCCTGCGCGCCACCGCCCCGGCCGGCCTGGTCGACCTGGGCCTCAACTTCACCCCCGGCCTGCTCGCCGGGCTCCTGCTGGGCTGGTCGGCGCTGGCCGCGGTGGTGCTGGGCGGGGTGACGTACGTGACCTCGTCGGGGATCGTGGCCAAGGTCCTCGGCGACCTGAACCGGCTCGGCAACCGCGAGACCCCGGTGATCCTGTCCATCCTGGTCGTCGAGGACCTGGCCATGGCCGCCTACCTGCCGCTGGTCACCGGGCTGCTGGTCGGGGGCGGCCTGCTGGCCAGCGCCCTGCCGGTCGGGGTCGCCCTGGCCACCGTGGCCCTGGTGCTGCTGGTCGCGGTCCGCTACGGCGAGACCCTGAGCCGGCTGGTGTTCACCCCCAACGACGAGGTCCTGCTGCTGGTCATCCTGGGACTGGCCCTGGTCGTGGCCGGGGTCGCCCAGCAGCTCCAGGTCTCGGCCGCGGTGGGGGCGTTCCTGGTCGGGATCGCCCTGTCCGGGCGGGCCGCCGAGGCCGCCCACGACCTCCTCACCCCGCTGCGCGACCTGTTCGCGGCCACCTTCTTCGTGTTCTTCGGGCTCCAGACCAACCCCCGCTCGATCCCCCCGGTGGCCCTGGCCGCCACCGCCCTGGCCATGGTCACGGCGGCCACCAAGGTGGGCACCGGCTGGTGGGCGGCCCGCCGGGCCAGGATCGGCCCCCGGGGGCGCTGGCGGGCCGGCACCGCCCTGGTGGCCAGGGGCGAGTTCTCGATCGTGATCGCCGGCCTGGCCGTGGCCGCCGGCCGCGAGCCGTCCCTCGGCCCGCTGGCCACCGCCTACGTGCTGATCATGGCCGTGCTCGGCCCGGTCCTGGCCCGGGCCTCCGAGCCGCTGCGGACCGGCCTGGGCCGGCCGCTCACAGCTCTCGCAGGGCGGCGATCCGCTCGTCCAGCGGCGGGTGAGATGCGTCCCCGGGAGCCATGATCCACAGGTGGCGCAGGGCCGGCTGGCCGGGCGGCTGGCTGCCCTCGGCCAGCTTCCTGAGGGCCGAGACCAGGCCCGGCGGGTAGCGGGTGAGGCGGGCCCCGCCCTCGTCGGCGTCGAACTCGCGCCGGGCCGGGGCGAGCAGCCGCAGCAGCCCCGGCACCCGCCCGAGGGCGACCCCGAGGGTGGCCAGCCGCGCCCCCCAGCTCCAGATGTGGTTGAGCTCGTGGGCGAGCACGCCCTCCAGCTCGACCCGGTTCAGGGTGGTGAGCAGCCCCCGGGTGACGACCAGGGCGGCCTGGGAGGGGTCGCGGCCCACCGAGAAGGCGTTGGCGGCGTCGCTGTCGGCAACGTACAGGCGGGGCACGGGCAGCCCGGCGGCCTGGCTCAGACCCTCGACCAGGTTGTGGTAGCGGGGCCAGCGGCCGGGGTCGGCGGCCTCGGCGCCGGCGTCGCGCAGGGCGGCCCGCTCCCCCAGCCCGGGGGCGAGCGCGACCACCAGCACGGCCAGGCCCAGCCCGGCCCCGAGCCCGCTCACCCCGAGCCCGAGGGCCAGGGTGACGAGCAGGCCGAACAGGGCCAGGCCGACGACCACGATGGCCACCGTGACCTGGTAGGCGCGCCGGTTGGCGGCGATCTGCTCCCGCAGGAGGTGCAGGGTGCTCAAGGAATCAGGACGATGCCGACCCAGGTGCCGAAGACCACCGAGGCGACCAGCAGGGCCAGGGGCGTGAGCCCGCCGTAGGCGCGGCCGAAGCGCCCCGGGGGCGGCTCGTCGCCGGCGCGCACGTTGCGGTTGAGCATGCCGAAGACCGGCAGCAGGAGCACGGCCAGGACCCCCTGGGCGAGCCCGAGCAGCGCCCCCCAGCCGACGAAGGTGGCCGAGTCGAGCTGCTGGAACACCTGGCGGTAGCCGAGGGCGAGCACGGCCCCGGCGACGATCTGCACCGTCACCCCGTAGATGTAGACCATGCTGCTGCGGTCCCGCTGGACCAGGCCGCCCTCGAACCGGAGCAGGTCCAGCCGGGTCAGCCGCAGGCCGAGGAACCCGGCGTACACCGTCGCCGCCACGATCGCCCCGATGATCCCGCCCCACAGGGCCGCCGCCACGTCCACGCCGCCTCCTAAGCTTCCTGCTCGCCGCTCCGGCTCGGCGCAGTGTACCGAAACGCTCAGCGCCCCAGCGCGGACCGGTAGACCTCCTCGACCTCGGCGGCCACCACCTGCCAGGCGTAGCGGCGGGCGGACGCGGCCGCCGCCTCGCCCATGGCGGCCAGGCGGGCCGGGTTGTCGAGCAGGCCGGCCAGGGCCGCGGCCAGGGCCTCGGGGTCGCGGGGCGGGACCAGCAGCCCGTCGCTGCCGTCGCGGACCACGTCGCGGTAGCCGCCGATGTCGGAGCAGACCACCGGCCGGCCGACGGCCATGGCCTCGGCCAGGACGATCCCGAACGACTCCCCGCCGAGGCTCGGGGCGCAGAACACGTCGGCCGAGGCGTAGTAGGAGGGCAGGTCGTCCTGGGGCACCGAGCCGACGAAGACCAGGTCGGTCCGGAGCCGGGGCGGGACCAGGGCCATCGCCTTGTCCCGCTGGTGCTTGTCGTCGCGCCCGACCACCAGCAGCCGCAGCCGCGGGAAGGCCGGCTTGAGCCGCAGGAACGCCCGCACCAGGTAGGTCAGGCCCTTGCGGGGCTCGAGCCGGCCGACGAACAGCAGCGTCGGGCCGTCGTGCTTCCAGCTCTCCAGCGGCTCGGGGCTGGCGAAGAACTCGGGCGCGACCCCGTTGGGGACGACCGCCATGGCCCCGCCGAACTGGCCCTGCCAGGTGTCGCGGGCCGAGGCGCTGACCGCGATCCGGCCGGCCAGCCGGTGGTAGACCCGGCGCAGCAGCGGGCTGGCCGCCTCCAGGGCCAGGGAGCGGCCGAGGTTGGCGTGGAAGGTCCCGACCACCGGCACCGAACGGCCCGACTGGAGGACGGCCAGCAGGCCGACGCTGGGCGACAGGGGCTCGTGCACGTGGAGCAGGTCGTAGCCGCCCCGCTGCACGGCCCGGCGGACCCGGGCCAGGGTCCGGGGGCCGAAGGCGATGCGGGCCACCGAGCCGTTGTAGGGCACGGCCAGCGACCCGCCCAGGCCGACGAAGCCGGGCTCGGTGACCGGCCGCTCGGCCGGGGCGAGCACGTCGACCCGGTGGCCGGCCCGGCGCAGCTCTTCGGCCAGGGCCCGCACGTGGTTGCCGACCCCGCCGGGCACGGTCCACTCGTACGGGCAGACCAGGCCGATGTTCATACGGGGAGGTGCTCCGGGTGGAAGTAGCGGCTGAGCACGTGCCACTGGGTGGGGGCGGCGGCGATCAGGCCCTCGAACTCGCCGGCCAGCCGCTGGGTCAGGGCCAGGGTGTCCTTGCGGCTGTCGCCGGACCGCTCGGGGACCAGCGGCGGGTGGACCACGGCCCGCCAGTGCCCTGGCCGGCGGTCGTGGTAGACGCTGCAGGGCAGCAGCGGGGCCCCGGTCTTGAGGGCGATCGAGGCCGGCCCGCCCGGCATCACCGCCCTGGCCCCGAACAGCCGCACCTCCAGGCCGCCCCCGGTCAGGTCGCGGTCGCAGACCAGGCAGGCCAGCCGGCCGGCCCGCAGGGCCCGGATCACCCCGCGCAGGGTCTCGGTGCCGTCGTCCAGGGGCAGCAGCTCCAGCCCGAGGGCCCGCCGGTAGACGGCGAAGCGCTCGTACAGCTCGGCCGGGCGCAGCCGCTCCACCACCGCCGTCGCCGGGTAGCCGACCGCGGCCAGCCAGGCCCCGCCGGCGTCCCAGTTGCCGATGTGGGGGCTGGCGAAGATCGCCCCCCGCCCGCCGGCCAGGGCGGTGTCGATGTGCTCGCGGCCCTCGATCCGCAGCCGCCCGCGGATGTCGGCGGCGCTCAGGTCCTCGAGCCGGAACGCCTCCACCCAGTAGCGGCCGTAGCTGGTGAAGCCGCGCCGCACCGCCCGCTCCAGCTCGCGGCGGCTCGTCCCGGGGCCCAGGACCTGGGCCAGGTTGGCCGTCAGGGCCTCGTGCCGGTCACGGTCCAGGCGCTGGTACACGCGGCCCCCGGCCCGGCCGAGGGCGAACGCCACCGGCTCGGGGAGCTTGCGGACCAGCTTCCATGCGGCCAGCCAGCGGCGGCTCGCCGC
>CALGFH010000349.1 GCA_937881255.1 uncultured Actinomycetes bacterium | reverse complement strand
CGCTTGTACATGTCCAGCGCCAGCACCCGGGTGGCGTCTCCAGGTCCGCCCTCGGTGAGGACAAAGATGAGGTCGAAGAACACCAGCGATCCGACGACCATCAGGGTCGACGAGGTGATGATCGTGTACTTCAGCTGCGGCAGGGTGATCTTGAAGAACATGCGGACCCGACCCGCGCCGTCGAGCTGGGCCGCCTCGTACATCGACCTGGGGATCTGGCGCACGGCGCCCTGGTAGATGAGGGTGTGGAACGGGATGTACTGCCACGACACCACGAAGATGATCACGCCAAGGGCGAGGTTCCCCCGGCCGAGCCAGTCCTGGGTCAGCAGCGGGATGTGCAGCCCCGCGCCGAGGCCGAAGTTCGGGTCGAGCAGGGCCTTGTAGGTGATGGCGATGGCCGCCGAGCTCAGCAGGAGGGGGATGAAGAACAGCACCGCCAGGAGCTCGCGGTACCGCTGGTGCCCGGCGAGGAACACCCCGAGGAGGATGCTCAACGGGGTCTGCACCGCCCACGACAGGGCAATGACCACGAACGTCACCCAGAGCGCATGCGGCAGGCCCGGGTCGGCCAGTACGGACCGCCAGCTGTCGAAGCCGGCGGGCCGGATCACGCCGATGCCGTCCCATGACGTGAAGCTGAGGAACAGGACGCCCAGGAGTGGCACGACGGCGAATGCGACGAAGACCAGCAGGGCCGGCAGCGCCATCCAGATGAGGGCGCCGCTCCGCCCGCCGCCCCGCGAGGATCTGCGCCGCGTTCCCGGCGCGGCGGGCGGAGCGAACGTCGTCACTGCCCGATGACCTGGTTCATGCTGGTGGCGAACTGCTGCGGCGTGATCGACAGCTGGAAGAGCTTGGCGATGTTGTCGAGCAACTTCTCGGCGGCGGTGGGGCTGAGGGCCTGGTCCCAGGACTGGGCGAAGACCTTGGCGTTGCTGGAGACGTCGTAGACGAACTTGAGGAACTCGGCGTCCTTCGAGGCGCCGAGCTGGCTGTCGGTGCCCTTGACGATCGGCACCGCGCCGGCGTCGGTCCACTCCTTGACCTCGGCGTCGGAGAGCACCGCGGTGGAGAAGAACTTCTTGGCGGTCTCCTTCTCCGCGTCCGTGGCCTTGGACGAGATCGACAGGTACTGGCCGGGGTTGCCGACCGTGTTGGTCGGGTCGCCCTTGCCGCCCTCGACCGCCGGGAAGTTCATCCAGCCGAGGTTGCCGCCGCTGACGAAGTCGCCGCCCTCCTCGGACATGCTCCCGTAGGTCCAGGTGCCGTGGAGCATCATCGCGGCCTTGCCGGTGTACAGCAGCGCCTGGTCGGCGTTGGAGTCGGCGGTGATGGAGGAGAAGCCCTTGACGAAGCCGTTGGCCTTGATGAGCTCCTGCGCCTTGGTCAGCCCCTCGATGGACGCGGGGTTGGACCAGGCGTCCTTCTCGCCGTCGAAGACCGCCTGGAACACCTCGGTGCCGCCGATGCGGTCGAAGAGGAACTCCAGCCACATCATGTTGGTCCACCGCGACTGGCCGCCGAGGGAGATGGGGGCGACACCGGCGTCGTTGAACTTCGGCACCAGGCTCATGATGTCGCCCCAGGACTGGGGCGGCTGGGCGCCGACCTTGTCGAAGACCTGCTTGTTGTAGAACAGCACGATGGGCTGGACCGTCTCGGCCGGCATCGCGTAGATCTTGCCGTCGATCGTCGCGGCGCCGAAGGAGGAGGGGAACAGGCGGTCCTTGACCGCGGCGTTCTCGGCGAACCACGAGGTGAGGTCCTCGACCTGGTTGGCCTGGACGTAGCTGCGCAGACCGCCACCGCCCCAGCCCCAGATGATGGTCGGCGCCTGGCCGGCGCCGATGGCCGTCTTGATCTTCGTCTTGTAGGCGTCGTTCTGGAATGTCGTCGCCGTGATCTTGGCATCGGGGTTCGCCTGGTTGAACCGGTCGACGGAACCCTGGCGGATCTGCTCGCCGGGCGCGCCGGTGAGGAACCAGTAGGTGGCCGCGCCGGCGGCAGCACCGCCGTCGCCCCCACCGCCGCCGGTGTCGCTGGGACCGGAGCTGCCGCAGCTGGCGAGCGCCACGCTCGCGGCGGTGCCTGCGGCCAGGCCGAGGAAGCTGCGCCGAGACAGGGGTCTGGGGTCCACGGTGATCTCCCAACTCGAGAGCCGCGGCCTCCCGCGGCCAGCCGGTCGTCTGACGCGGTTGCGACCTGCCGTGGGTCCAGCACGCTCCTGCTTGTTTCGTGCCTGGATATCGGCACTTTCGACCGTGACCGCGCAAATCAAGGTAGAAAGGTCGGCGAGGCATGTCAAGATGCTTGCTGAAGCCAACTGAACCGGTTTTTCGGACCGCATCGAAAAGTTTCGACTCATCTCCGATAATTTTGTTGAAGGAGGCCCCGTGACGACACCCGACCCGAACCCTGTCGCGGACCGGGTGACCCCTCGGTGGCAGGACCCGGCGCTTCCGGCAGCCGACCGGGTCGAGCTGCTCCTCGAGCAGATGACCCTCGAGGAGAAGGTGGCCCAGCTCGGCAGCCGCTGGATCGGAGGCGGGCTGCCGGACACCGACGACGACGCCGACGACGACGCCGACCGCCAGGTGGCCCCGATGCAGGACGTGTTCGCGGCCGGGGGGACGCTGTCGCTCGAAGCGGCGAGCCGGCACGGGCTCGGCCACCTCACCCGGATCTTCGGCAGTGCCCCGGTGACCGCCGCCGACGGGGCGGCCGAGCTGGTCAGGCAGCAGCGGGTCGTCATCGGCGCCTCCCGCCTGGGCATCCCCGCGCTGGTCCACGAGGAGTGCCTGACCGGGTTCACGACCTACGGGGCCACGGTCTACCCGGCGGCGATCGCCTGGGGGGCGACGTTCGACCCCGGCCTGGTCGAGCGGATGGCCGCCTCGATCGGTCGGGACATGGCGGCCGTCGGCGTGCATCAAGGCCTCTCGCCGGTGCTGGACGTCGTGCGCGACTACCGCTGGGGCCGCGTCGAGGAGACCATGGGCGAAGATCCCTACCTCGTCTCGGTGCTCGGTGCCGCCTACGTGCGGGGCCTGCAGAGCGCCGGCGTCATCGCCACCCTGAAGCACTTCGCCGGGTACTCCGCCGCCCGGGCGGGGCGGAACCACGGGCCCGTCTCGATGGGCCGGCGCGAGCTCATGGAGGTCATCCTGCCGCCGTTCGAGACGGCCGTGACCCAGGCAGGCGCCGGCTCGGTGATGAACGCCTACTCCGACGTGGACGGGGTCCCGGCGGGAGCGGACCACTGGCTGCTCACCGACCTGCTGCGGGAGGCGTGGGGCTTTGCCGGCAGCGTCGTCTCCGACTACTGGGCGGTGCCGTTCCTGGCCTCGATGCACCGCGTGGCCGCGGACTTCGACGCGGCCGGCGCCCGGGCCCTGGCCGCCGGCATCGACGTCGAGCTGCCGGACACCATCGGCTTCGGCCCCGGCCTGGTGGAGCGGGTGCGGCGGGGCGAGCTGCCGGAGGCCCTGGTGGACCGGGCCGCCCGGCGGCTCCTCACCCAGAAGCTGCAGCTCGGGCTGCTCGACCCGGACTGGACGCCGGAGGGCTCGGTGGCCGGTGCCGCCGCCGTCGACCTCGACTCGCCCGCCAACCGCGCCCTGGCCAGGGAGATGGCCGAGCGGTCGGTCGTGCTGCTCGAGGCCGGGGCGTCGTTGCCGTTGCTCGGCGACGGGCGCCCAGGGCTCGGCCGGGTGGCCGTCGTCGGGCCCTGCGCCGCGGACCCGCGGGTGTTCATGGGCTGCTACGCCTTTCCCAACCATGTGCTGCCGCGCCACCCGGGTCTGGGGCTGGGGCTCGAGGTCCAGACCGCGGTCGACGCCCTGGCGGCGGAGCTGCCAGGGGTCGAGATCGTCCACGAGCAGGGCTGCCCGGTGCTGGGGGAGGACCGGTCCGGCTTCGGGGCCGCGCTCGCCGCCGCCCGCGAGGCCGACCTCTGCGTGGCCCTGGTCGGCGACCTGGCCGGCCTGTTCGGGCACGGGTCGTCCGGCGAAGGCTGCGACGCCGAGGACCTCCGGCTCCCGGGGGTGCAGGCGGAGCTCCTGGACGAGCTCCTCCAGATCGGGACGCCGGTGGTCGTGGTGGTGGTCTCCGGCCGCCCCTACGCCCTCGGCGACGTGCATGGCCGCGCCGCCGGCCTGGTGCAGGCGTTCTTCCCGGGGGAGGAGGGAGGGCCGGCGATCGCCGGCGTCCTGTCCGGCCGGATCCAGCCGAGCGGGAAGCTGCCCGTGCAGATCCCGAAGCGTCCCGGCGGGCAGCCAAGGACGTACCTCCAGCCGCCCCTCGGCAGCCCGGAGAGCGCTGGGATCAGCACGCTCGACACGACCCCCCTGTACCCGTTCGGCTACGGCGGCTCCTACACGACCTTCGAGCTGGACGACCTGCGGATCAGCGACGCCGAGGTGCCCACCGACGGCGCCTTCACCGTCTCGGTCCGGGTCCGCAACACGGGCCGGCGGGAAGGGGACGAGGTGGTGCAGCTCTACCTGCGCGACCTCATCGCCCAGGTGGCCCGCCCGGTGAAGCAGCTCGCCGGTTTCGCCCGCGTCGGGCTCGGCCCCGGCGAGGGTGTCGACGTGCGGTTCCAGGTGCACGCCGACCGGACCGCCTACCCGAACCGGGAGCTCGAGTGGATCGTCGAGCCGGGCGAGATCGAGGTGATGGTCGGGACGTCGGCCGCGGAGCCGCCCTGCCGCGGCCGGGTGCGGCTCACCGGTTCCCTGCGGGTGGCCGGCCGCGACCGTCAGCGCATCACTCCGGTGGAGCTCAGCCCGGCCGCGGGCGACGCCCCCGCGTAGAAGGAGAGAAGGAGCGCACCGTGGCGCCAAGGGATCGACGAGCCACACTGGCCAACGTGGCGGCATCAGCGGGCGTGTCCGTCGCGACCGTCTCCAAGGTGCTCAACGGCCGCAACGACGTCGCCCCGGCGACCCGTGCGCGCGTCCAGGACCTGCTCCATGCGCACGACTACGTCGCCCGCCGGGTCAGGCCGGCGGGGTCGCCGGGGATCGAGCTGTGCTTCCACGGCCAGCTCAACGCCTACCACACCGAGGTGCTGCAGGGTGTCGTGGAGGCCGGGGCCGAAGCCGGCGTCGCCGTCGTCGTCAGCGTGCGCCCGCGTGGGGAGCCCGGCGCCGGGGCCAGGCGTCCAGCCGCGTGGGCCCGTGAGCTGGCCGCGGCGGGCAGCCAGGCGGCGATCGTGGTCACCAGCGAGCTGGCGGCCGCGGACCTGAACGCCTTGACCCGGGCTCGCATGCCGGTCGTCGTCATCGACCCGCTCAACCAGCCGAGCGCGCGGGTGACGAGCGTCGGGTCGACCAACTTCGCCGGCGGGCTGGCGGCCACCCACCACCTGCTCGACCTCGGCCACCGCCGGATCGCCTACCTCGGCGGCCCGGTGACCGCCGCCTGCAACCAGGCACGGATGCACGGCTACCGCGGCGCCATGGAGGCCGAAGGAGCGCCCGTCCCCGACGGGTACGTCCGGACGGGGCGGTTCAGCTACGAGCACGGGATCGCCGGAGGTGACGCGGTCCTCGACCTGCCCGAGCCGCCGACGGCGGTGTTCGCCGGCAGCGACGAGACCGCGCTGGGGGTGATCGAGACCGCCCGGGCCCGGGGCCTGCGGATCCCGGAGGACCTGAGCGTGGTCGGCTTCGACGACACCCCGGTCGCCCGGCTGGCCGCACCCCCGCTCACCACGGTCCGCCAGCCGCTGCGCGAGATGGGCGCCGTCGCCGTCCGGACCGCCCTGCGGCTGGCGGCGGGCGAGCGGCCCTACTCTCACCACGTCGAGCTCGCGACCGAGCTGGTGGTGCGACGGTCGACCGCCCCTCCGCCGGCCCGCGGCGTCAGGGTCGGACGACGACCTTGAGGAGGAGAACCTTGGAGATGCTGCCCAAGCAGCCGAGCACGAAGGGCCCGGCCGAGAGGTTCAACGGCGACGTCTGGTTCGACGTCATCGCCAAGGGCGAAGCGCCCTCACGCATGCGGGTCAACACCGTCCGCTTCAG
>CALGFH010000348.1 GCA_937881255.1 uncultured Actinomycetes bacterium | reverse complement strand
GCTCCAGCCTGGTCGTGGCCGCCGCCACCCTGGCCGTGGCCGCGATCTTCCAGCCCGTCCGGAGGCGGGTGCAGGCGCTGGTCGACCGGCGCTTCAACCGCCGCCGCCACGACGCCGCCCGGACCATCGCCGACTTCAGCGCCCGGCTCCGGGACCAGGTCGACCTGGGCACCCTGACCGGCGAGCTGCTGGCCGTGGTCGACCAGACCATGCAGCCCACCAGGGCCTCGCTCTGGCTGAAGCCGTAGCCCGGCGCGGGCGAGCAAACTTCGCCCCGGCCGACGAGAATGGCGGCCATGCACCGAGTCGCCCGCGGCCTGGCCGCCTCCCTCGCCCTCGCCCTGCTGGCCGCCGCCTGCTCCGGGGGTGACCCCGACCCGCAGGCCGAGCCGACCACCACCGTCAGCTCGACCACGCTCATGCCGACGACCACCGGGGCGCCCTCGACCACGGCCCGGGCCCAGGCGGCCTCCAGCGCCCAGTTCCGGGCGGCCAAGGTCCGCCTGGTCAGGGTGGCCCAGCTGGAGCAGCCGGTGGCCATGGCCGTGCGGCCGGGGGAGCGCACCCTCTACCTGGTCGAGCAGGTCGGGAGGGTGCGGGCGATCCGCGGCGGGCGGCTCGACCCGACCCCGGTCCTCGACATCTCCGAGCAGGTCACCGCCGGCGGGGAGCAGGGGCTGCTCGGCCTGGCCTTCTCGCCCGACGGCCGCTACCTGTACCTCCACTACACCGACCGGTCGGGCGACCACCAGGTCTCCGAGCTGACCATGGACGGCCGGCGGGCCGACCCGGGCTCCCAGCGGTCGGTGCTCCGGATCGACGACCCGTTCGGCAACCACAACGGCGGCCAGCTCGCCTTCGGCCCCGACCGCCGGCTGTACCTCGCCTTCGGGGACGGCGGGGGCGGCGGCGACCCCGAGGGCAACGGCCAGTCGCTGGACAGCCTGCTCGGCAAGATCCTCCGGATCGACCCGCGGCCGGGCAGCGGGCAGCCCTACCGGGTCCCGTCCGACAACCCGTTCGTCGACCGTGACGGCGCCCGCCCCGAGATCTGGGCCTACGGGCTGCGCAACCCGTGGCGCTTCTCGTTCGACGCCGCCACCGGCGACCTCTGGATCGGCGACGTCGGCCAGAACGCCTACGAGGAGATCGACTACCAGCCGGCCGGGTCGGGCGGCCGCAACTACGGCTGGAACCGGCGCGAGGGCCGCCACCCCTACAGCGGCGGGGAGCGGCCCTCCGGCGCCGTCGACCCGGTGATCGAGTACGGGCGGGCCGGGGGCGCCTGCACCGTGATCGGCGGCTTCGTCTACCGCGGCCGGCGCATCGGCGGCCTGCGCGGGGCCTACCTGTACGGCGACTACTGCGCCGGCTGGGTCCGCGCGGCCCGTGTCCGCGACGGCAAGGTCGCCGAGCAGCGCGACCTCGGCCTCAGCGTGCCCGGGCTGAGCTCCTTCGGCGCCGACGCCGCCGGGGAGCTCTACGCCCTCTCCCTCGGCGGCGAGGTCTACCGCCTGGCCCCCGCCTGACCGTCCCCGGAGAGCAGCAGGGCGGCGCCCATGGCCCCGGCGTAGTCGCCCAGCTCGCCCAGGCGGACCACCAGCTGGGCGGGGGGCAGGAACAGGTGGGGGATCATGGCCGTCTCGATCCGGCGGACGAACGGCTCGCCGAGCTTGTCGCCGAGGCCGCCGCCGATGAGCACGGCCTGGACGTCGACCAGGTTGACGGCCGAGGCGATGGCGGCGCCGAGGGCCTCGACGGCCCGGTCGATCAGCTCGTGGGCCAGGGGGTCGCCGGCGTCGAGGGCGGCCTTCCAGACGCCGCTGCTCATGCGGGGGCGGCGCAGGCGCTGCTGGATGGCCAGCAGCTCGGTGGGCCGGCCGGTGGCGGCGGCGGCCCTGGCCGCCCGCTCCAGGGCGACCCGGCCGGCGTAGGCCTCCATGCAGCCCCGGCGGCCACAGGGGCAGAGCTCGCCGCCGTCGACCACGACCACGTGGCCGATCTCCCCGGCCGCGCCGTGGGCCCCGGCGTGCAGCTTCCCGCCGAGGACCAGGGCGCCCCCGACCCCGGAGCCGGCGAACACCACCAGCAGGTCGTCGAAGCCCCGGCCGGCCCCGAGGCGGTGCTCGGCCAGGGTGGCCACGACCACGTCGTTGCCGACCACCACCCGCTTGACCCCGAGGGCGCCGGCGACCAGCGCGCCAAGGGGCACCGGCTGCCCGAACCCGGGGAGGTTGGCCGCCCCGTACAGGTCGCCGGTGTCCGGGTCGACCCGGCCCGGGGAGCCGATCCCGACCCCGGCCAGCTTGCCCACCGGCACCTTGGCGCTCTTGGCGGCCGCCTTGACCACGCCGGCGATCTCGGCCACCACCGCCGCCGGCCCGCCCTCGACCGGGGTCTTGCCCCTGGCCTCGCCGAGCTTGGCGCCGTCGTGGCCGACGATCACGCCCTGGACCTTGGTCCCGCCGAGGTCGACCCCTGCCGTATGCATGACCCGGATGATGCCAGCATCCTCCGAAAGGTGGAGAACGGAATCGGCGCCGTGGCCGACGAATCGGCTTGCCAGGTCGCGTAGGCTCGGCAACGAGACCAAGCAAAGACGAGAGCGAGAAGGGGAGCCGTCCCATGTCAGCTGCCATCGTGCCTGGCGACACCACCGAGACGCTGGCCGCGCGGGCCGTCCAGGTGACCAAGGTCTACGGGCAGGGCCAGACCGAGGTGCGAGCGCTGGACAACGTCTCGGTCGAGTTCCCGAGCGGCCGCTTCACGGCCATCATGGGCCCGTCCGGTTCGGGGAAGTCGACGCTGATGCACTGCCTGGCCGGGCTGGACCGGATCACCTCGGGGCAGATCTTCATCGGCGACGTCGAGCTCAGCAAGCTGTCCGAGAAGCAGCTCACCCTGCTCCGCCGGGACAAGGTCGGCTTCGTGTTCCAGGCCTTCAACCTGCTCCCGACCCTGACCGCGGCCGAGAACGTCGAGCTGCCCCTGGCCATCGCCGGCCGCAAGCCGGACCGGGCCTGGGTCGACCGGGTGATCGACGCCGTCGGGCTGCGCGAGCGCCTCGCCCACAAGCCGGCCGAGCTGTCCGGCGGCCAGCAGCAGCGGGTGGCCGCGGCCCGGGCGCTGGCCTCCAAGCCGGCGATCGTGTTCGCCGACGAGCCCACCGGCAACCTCGACTCGGCCGCCGGCGCCGAGCTGCTCGGCTTCATGCGCCGCTCGGTCGACGAGTACGGCCAGACGATCGTGATGGTCACCCACGACCCCAACTCGGCCGCCTTTTCCGACCACGTCCTGTTCCTGGCCGACGGGCGCATCGTCGACGAGATGGCCAACCCCACCGCCGAGAAGGTCCTCGACCTGATGAAGAAGCTGGGAGGCTGACGGCGGCCATGCGCAAGGCGACGCTCAAGGGCCTCATGGCCCACAAGCTCCGGCTGGCCGCGACCGCCCTGGCCATCGTGCTCGGGGTCAGCTTCGTGTCCGGCACCTACGTGCTCACCGACACCATCACGGCCAGCTTCGACTCCCTGTTCAAGCAGGTCACCCAGGGCATCGACGTGGCCGTCCGCTCCGAGGAGACCTTCGGCGGCTTCGAAACCGGCGAGGTCCGCGACCCCATGCCGGCCTCCCTCCTGGAGCGGATCCAGGCGGTGGACGGCGTCCGGGTGGCCGAGGGCTCCGTCACCGGCTACGCCCAGCTGGTCGGCAAGGACGGCAAGGCGGTGACCACCGGCG
The DNA here is from genome assembly GCA_937881255.1 of uncultured Actinomycetes bacterium. Taxonomy (GTDB): domain Bacteria; phylum Actinomycetota; class CALGFH01; order CALGFH01; family CALGFH01; genus CALGFH01. The sequence continues at coordinate 2,794 of CALGFH010000348.1, read as the reverse complement.
GCGCGCCCAGCCTGGGCGTGTCGTTCAACCAGGACACCCAGTTCACCGCCGGCTCGACCGTCCGCTCGGGGCGGCTGCCGAGCGGGCCGACCGAGATGGCCATCGACGCCAAGACGGCCGAGGACACCGGCTATGTGGTCGGTGACCGGGCCAAGGTGCTGTTCCAGGGCCCGGCCCGGGACTACACGGTCAGCGGCATCATCGGCTTCGGCGAGGCCGACAACCTCGGCGGGGCCCGCCTGGTCGGCTTCGACCTGGCCACCGCCCAGGAGGTGATGAACCGCGAGGGCCGCTTCGACGAGATCGACGTCGCCGCCGAGGGGGGCGTCACCCCCGAGCAGCTGCGCGACCGCATCCGGGCCGCCGTCGACCCCAGGTACGAGGTGCTCACCGGCGAGGAGCTGGCCGAGGACTCGGCCGCCGCCATCAACGACACCATCGGGCGGTTCCTCGGCACCGCGCTGCTCGCCTTCGCCTTCGTGGCCCTGCTGGTGGGGGCGTTCCTGATCTTCAACACCTTCACCATCATCGTCGCCCAGCGCACCCGCGAGCTGGCCCTGCTGCGCTGCCTGGGGGCCAGCCGCCGCCAGGTGATGAACTCGGTGCTGCTCGAGTCGGTGATCGTCGCCCTGGTCGCATCGCTGGTCGGCCTCGGCCTCGGGGTGCTGATCGCCAGCGGCCTGAAGGCGCTGCTGAGCACCTTCCTCGGGGCCGACATCCCGGCCACCGGCATCCAGTTCCAGCCCCGCACGGTGATCGTGTCGCTGGCCGTCGGCCTGATCGTGACCGTGCTGGCGGCGGTCATGCCGGCCCGCAAGGCGACCCGGGTGCCGCCGGTCGCCGCCCTCCAGCCGGAGACGGCGTTCGCCCCGACCGGCTTCCGCAAGCGCCGGATCGTCCTGGGCGTGCTGATCACCACCGTCGGGGTGGCCCTGCTGCTGGCCGGCCTGTTCCGCTCCGAGGGCAACCGGCTGGTCAATGTCGCCTCGGGGGCGGTGGTGGTGTTCCTCGGCGTGGCCGTGCTCAGCCCGCTGATCGCCCGGCCGCTGGCCCGGGTCATCGGCTGGCCGTTCGCCCGCGCCTTCCGGCTGCCGGGCAACCTGGCCCGCGAGAACGCCATGCGCAACCCGCGGCGGACCGCCTCGACCGCGGCCGCCCTGATGATCGGGCTGGCCCTGGTGTCGTTCGTCAGCATCTTCGCCGCCTCGATCAAGGCCTCGACCACCGAGATCCTGGAGGAGTCGGTCACAGCCGACTACATCCTGTTCAACGACAACTTCCAGCCGTTCAGCCCCGAGGCCGCCGAGCGCCTGGCCGAGCAGCCGCAGCTGGCGGCGGTGGCCGGGATGCGCTTCGGCCCCTGGAAGCTCGACGGCGTCGGCAAGTCGCTCGCGGGCATCGACCCGGTCACCTACCAGCAGGTCGTCCGCACCGAGGTCACCGACGGCTCGTTCGACGACCTGGCCTCGGGCGGCCTGGCCGTGAAGGACACGGTGGCCGAGTCCAGCGGCTGGACGGTGGGCGAGAACGTGGCCATGGAGTTCCCCCGCACCGGGGTCGAGCAGGTGCCGGTCAAGGCCATCTACGAGGACAACAGCCTGAACGGCGACTTCCTGCTCGGCCTGACCACCTACGAGCGCGCCTACGCCGACCAGGCGGACAGCCAGATCCTGGTCAAGGCCGCCCCCGGAGTGGCCCCGGCCGACTCGCGGGCCGCGATCGACCAGGTGATGACCGACTTCCCCAACGTCACCGTGCGCGACCAGGCCGAGTTCCGCGAGGAGCAGGCCAGGCAGATCGACCAGATCATCAACCTGTTCTACTCGCTGCTCGGTCTGGCCATCCTGATCGCCCTGTTCGGCATCGTGAACACCCTCGGCCTGTCGATCTTCGAGCGCATCCGCGAGCTCGGGCTGCTCCGGGCGGTCGGGGCGACCCGCAGGCAGCTGCGCTCCATGATCCGCTGGGAGGCGGTGATCATCGCCGTCCTCGGGGCCGTGCTCGGGCTGGCCGTCGGCGTGTTCTTCGGCTGGACGATCGTCCGCGCCCTGGCCAGCCAGGGCATCACCGAGTTCACCGTGCCGGCCGGGCAGCTGGTGAGCTTCGTGCTCGCCGCCGCCATCGCGGGCATCCTGGCCGCGGTCCTGCCCGGTCGCCGGGCGGCCAAGATCGACGTGCTCCGGGCGATCACCACGGAGTAGCGTTCGAGGTATGCGATCCGAGTACACCAGGGAGGCGCTGGCCGAGGCCGACGTCGACGCCGACCCGGTGGTCCAGTTCCGGCGCTGGTTCGAGCAGGCCGAGCAGGCCGGCCTGCTCGAACCGACCGCCATGACCCTGGCCACCGCGACCCCGGACGGCCGGCCGTCGGCCCGCATGGTGCTGCTGCGCGGCTTCGACGAGCGCGGCTTCTGCTTCTACACCAACTACGAGAGCCGCAAGGGCGCCGAGCTGGCCGCCAACCCCCAGGCCGCCCTGGTCTTCTGGTGGGGCGAGCTGGAGCGCCAGGTCCGGATCGAAGGCCGGGTCGCCCCGACCAGCCGGTCCGACAGCGAGGCCTACTTCCACTCGCGCCCGCCCGGCAGCCAGCTCAGCGCGGCCGCCTCCCCCCAGAGCCGGGTGATCGACGGCCGGGCCACCCTGGAGCGGCGGGTCACCGAGCTGGCCACCGGCCACCAGGACAGCCAGCTCCCCCTGCCCGACTTCTGGGGCGGCTTCCGCCTGGCCCACGAGGTGGTCGAGTTCTGGCAGGGCCGCCCCAACCGCCTCCACGACCGCCTCCGCTACCGCCGCG
>CALGFH010000347.1 GCA_937881255.1 uncultured Actinomycetes bacterium | reverse complement strand
TGGCCCCGAGGCTGAGGACGTTCATGACGATGGCCTTGACCGGGACCACCACCGAGCCGGTGAACAGGAACAGCAGCACGAAGGTGGCCAGCACGACCAGGGCCACCGCCAGGGGGAGGCGGTCGCGGATGGTCGCCTGGTAGTCGGCCAGCTCGGCCGCGTCCCCGGTCACCTGGACCGGGAACGGTGCCGCCACCGAGCGGATGTCCCCGACCAGCCGGGAGGCGGCCGCGTCGGTCCCGCTGCCCTCGGGCAGCACCTCCAGGACGTGGACGCCGCCATCCAGGGCCCGCGGCTCCCCGACGGCCCGCACCCCCTCCAGCCCGGCGACCGTCCGGGCGTAGGCGTCAAGGGCGACCTCGTCGGCTCCGGCGTCGGCCACCACCACCAGCGGCTCGATCCACACGGCGGGCGCGAACCGTGCCTGCAGGGTCTCGACCAGCTCGCGGGAGGAGGCCCCCTCGGGCAGGAAGCCGGCGTCCGGCTGCTGGTAGCGCGCATGCAGGAACGGCGTGGCCGCCACCACCAGGGGCACGGCCACCGCGACCACGATCAGCAGGGCCCGCCGCTGCACCACCCGCGACACCGACGCGAACAGCCCGGTGGAGGGCGCCCGGGGCGGGGCGGGGCGGATGCGGTGGCCCCACATGCCGAGGAGGGCGGGGAGGAGGGTGACGGCGGCCAGCATGTCGATCAGGACCACGGCGCCGCCGCCGTAGGCCATCGAGCGGAGGAACGGGTCGGCGAAGACCAGCAGGCCGGCCAGGGAGGCGGCCACCGTGAGGCCGGAGAAGACGACCGTGCGGCCGGCGGTCGCGGCCGCCGCCTCGACCGCGGCCGGCAGGTCGCGGGTGGCCCGCTCCTCCCGGAACCGCGACACCAGCAGCAGGGCGTAGTCGACGGCCAGGCCGAGGCCCAGCATCGTGACCACGTTGACCGAGTAGACCGACACCTCGGTGACCGAGCTGATCCCCAGCAGGGCGAGCAGCGTCCCGGCCACCCCGACCAGCGCGACCAGCACCGGCAGGCCGGCGGCGACGATCCCGCCGAAGATCACCAGCAGCAGCACCAGCACCACCGGCATGGACAGCAGCTCGGCCCTGGCCAGGTCGGACCCGACCTGGTCCTCGAACTCCCAGTCCTGGAGCGGCCCGCCCCCGACCAGGACACGGGGGGCGTCCAGCCGCCGCAGCTCGGCCTCGGCCGCCTCCACGGCCTGGTCGAACCGGTCATCGCCGAGGCCGGGGGCGAGCTCGACCGCGACCAGCACGGCCCGCCCGTCGGCGGCGACCAGCTCCGGCACCGGCGTGGTGACCGGGTCGGCGACCTCGGCCACCCCGGGGATGGCCCGCAGCCGCCCGGCGGTGGCCCGGAGGCTGGCCGCCACCGCCGGGTCGCGCGGGTCGATGCCGTCGGCCACGGCCGCGATCGACTCCCCGCCCGGGTCGAGGGCGTCCAGGCGGGCCTCGGCCAGGGCCGACTCGGTCCCGGCGACGTCGCCGACGTCGGGGTCGAGGCGCTCGAAGACGCCGCTCCCGAGCGCGATCCCGGCGGCGAACAGGACCACCCAGGCGGCGGCGACCAGCCGCCGGTGGCGAAGGCTGAAGCGGGCGATGCGGGCCAGCATGGGGTTCTCCTGGAGGTCGGGGTGCGTGCACCCCCGACGCTACGAACCCGGCCCCGGCCCGGGATCGCCCGCCCCACCCAACCTCCCCCTCCCCCTCGCGGGCGAGGCCAGGCCCCGCCTGGTCCTCCAGAGGGAGGTGCGCCGGCTCAGCCGCCGACGCACTCCTCATTGCCGCCGCCGCTGAGGCAGGGGGGATAGCGCCGCTCCGGGGCCGGCGGCGGCCCCTCCTCGGCCAGGGTCACCTGGTGGTCGACCAGTCCGGGACTGGCCAGGGAGGCCGGGCAGACCAGGTCGGCCAGCCGGACCTGACCTGCCGGCCCGGGGGTCCCGGGTCGGGGGCGGGGCTCAGCATCTCGGTGTGCTTGCGGACCGCCTCCCGCGCCGGCTCTCGTCCACGGCCATCAGCATGGACCCGGCGGCGGGCCGGGCCCATCCGGCGAACCCACCGGTTCGCGGGGACGGAGCGCCCAGCTTCAGGTGGGTGGTTCCGGCAACCGTCAGGCCGGGACCTCGTGGGGGCGGTCGATCCACACCGACGGCGGGTGGCCCCGGCCGTCGGCCTGGCCCGGGTCGGTGCGGCCGTCCACCGCGAAGCCGAGGCGCTCCAGGATCCGGTCGGCGTGGCGGGAGCGGTCGCCGACCGGGACGTAGCTGGAGACCAGCAGCCGCCCGCCCGGGGCGACCAGGTGGCCGAGCTGGTGGCGGACCAGCTGGCCAAGCCGGGCCTCGGGCACCAGGTCGAGCAGGGTGTGCACGTAGTCGAAGCGGCGGCCGCCGGGGGCGGTCCAGTCGAGCGCGTTGCCGACCCAGATCCTGTCCGCCCACCGGGGCAGGCGGCGGCGGGCCTCGGCGACCAGCCCGGCCGACAGGTCGACCCCGTACGGTTCCAGGCGGACGCCCCGCTCGGCGCACCAGGCGACCATCGACTCCAGCAGGTGGCCGTTGGCGCAGCCGACGTCCAGGAAGCTGCCGTCGCGGTCGATCGCCTGGCAGAGGTGGCCGCGGTGGGCCCGCCAGGCGGCGGCCGTGCCGCCGAACCCCGACCCACCTCTCGGGGTCCCGTCACGCAGGTACGACGTCTCCATCAGCCACTGGCCGTCGCGGTACCAGCCGGCCTCGTCCAGCCCCCGGCGGGCCTGGTCGGCCGCCTCGACCAGCGCGGCGGCGCGCTCGTCCCCGGCGGCCCGCAGCCGGCGGGCGGCCTCGGCCGCCGGGCCCTTCCAGAGCTCGACCTCGGCGTGGGGCCGGGCCCCGCGGTAGCCGTCGTCGCCCTCGCTCCAGACGACGGCGTGGTCGCCCGCGACCGCGAACGGGTGCAGCCCCTGGCGGCGGAACCCGGCGGTGACCAGCGGCACCCGCAGCCCGGTGTCGAGCGCCGGGTCCTCGCCGGCCAGCACCTCCCCCGAGGGCAGGGCCAGGCCGCCGGCGACCGGGATCAGCGCGCAGCGCCCGTCGGGCAGGAACGGCACCACGGTCAGCCGCCGCACCCGCTCCCAGCGGATCGAGCCCGGGTCCATGGCCGGAGCGCCGCCGTCAGCCGGTGGGCCGGGTGGCGACCAGGGTGAGGACGTCGTAGGTGGCGACCTGCTCGGCGTCCTGGTTGGTGACGGCGACGTCCCAGCGGACCTCGCCGTAGGCCTCGCCGTCCCTGGCCGTCTTCTGCTTGCAGGTCAGGGCGACGGTCAGGGTGTCGCCGGGGTACACCGGCTTGAGGAAGCGCAGCCGCTCCAGGCCGTAGTTGGCCAGGCACGGGCCGGGGTCCGGGTCCACGAACAGCCCGGCGGCGGCCGAGACCACGAAGTAGCCGTGGGCGACCCGGCCCTCGAAGAACGGGTTGGCCTTGGCCGCGGCCTCGTCCATGTGGGCGTAGAACCGGTCGCCGGACAGGTCGGCGAAGCGTTCGATGTCCTCGATGGTCACCGTCCGGGCCGGGGTGCGCAGGGTCTCGCCGACGCGCAGGTCCTCGAAGTGCCGGCGGAACGGATGGGTGGCGTCGCCGGTCGTGGGGGCGCCCGGGACCCAGCGGCCGGTGACGGCGGTGAGCATGGCCGGCGAGGCCGAGACGCTGGTGACCTGCATGTGGTGCAGGACGGCGCGGATGCCGCCCAGCTCCTCGCCGCCCCCGGCCCGGCCAGGGCCGCCGTGGACCAGGTGGGGCAGGGGGGCGCCGTGGCCGGTCGACTCGCCGGCGTCGTCGCGGTCGAGGACCAGCAGGCGGCCGTGCCAGGGGGCGAGGCCGGCCACGACCTGGCCGGCGAAGCCGGGGTCGTGGGTGACGACCGACCCGACCAGGCTCCCCCGGCCGAGCGCGGCCAGCTCGACCGCGTGCCCGGCGTCCCGGTAGCCGATGACCGCCGTGACCGGGCCGAACGCCTCCACGGTGTGGAGCTCCGGCGCCTCGGGGGAGCCGGCCCGCAGCACCGTCGGGGCCAGGAAGGCGCCCCGGTCGGGGTCGCCCGAGATCGGCTGGAGCTTGCCGGGACCGCCCAGGACGACCTCGGCGCCCCGGCTGAGCTGGGCCACCGCCTGCTCAACCTCGGCCAGCTGGCCCCGGCTGACCAGCGGGCCCATGGTGGTGGCCGGGTCCCGGGGGTCGCCCACCCGGACCTCGGCCAGCCGCTCGCCGAGGGCGTCCACGACGGCGTCCGCGAGCCCGGCCGGGACCAGGGCCCGGCGGATGGCGGTGCACTTCTGCCCCGTCTTCTGGGTCAGCTCGCGGACCACCTCGCCCACGAACAGCTGGAACTCCTCGGTGCCGGGGGCGGCGTCGGGGCCGAGGATCGAGCAGTTCAGCGAGTCGGCCTCGGCGTTGAAGCGGACCGACTGGCCGAGCACCACAGGGTGGCCGCGCAGGCGCCTGGCGGTGGCCGCCGAGCCGGTGAAGGCGATCGTGTCCTGCCCGGTCAGGTGGTCGAGCAGGTCGCCGACACCGCCGCAGAGCAGCTGGACCGCTCCCGGCGGGAGCACGCCCGACTCGACCATGTGCCGGAAGGCCAGCTCGGTGACGTAGGCGGTCTGGCTGGCCGGCTTGACGATCACCGGGACGCCCGCGAGCAGCGCCGGGGCCAGCTTCTCCAGCATCCCCCAGACGGGGAAGTTGAAGGCGTCGATGCACACCGCCACCCCTCGCCGGGAGGTGTAGACGTGCTGGCCGAGGAAGGTCCCGCCCCGGCCCAGCGGCTCGGGCTGGCCCTCGACGTAGAGGACGTCGTTGGGCAGCTCGCGCCGGCCCTTGCTGGAGTACACGAACAGGGCGCCGATGCCCCCGTCGACGTCGACCATGGCGTCGGTGGCGGTGGCCCCGGTCCGGGCCGACTCCTGGTAGAGGCCGTCGCGGCGCTCCCGCAGGTGGACGGCGAGCTGCTTCAGGGCGGCCGCCCGCTGGTGGAAGGTCAGCTCGCGCAGCCCGGGCCCGCCGACCCGGCGGGCGTGCTCGACCATGCCGGCCACGTCCAGCCCGGTGCTCGACACCCGCCCCACCGGCTCACCGGTGGACGCGTCCAGCACGGTCGTGCCCTCGTCGGTCGCGGTGTGCCAGGCGTCGCGGGCGTAGGAGCTGATCATCGCGGTCACGTTCGGCCCTCCCTCAGGCGCCGGCGTCGTCGAGCACGCTGAACAGGGTCAGCTGCATCCCGTCGGGAGCCCGGACCCGGACGTTGCGGTGGCGCCACGGGGTGACCACCGGCTCGGCCAGCGCCTCCGCGCCCCCGGCGACCAGCCGCCGGGCCGCCTCGGCCGAGTCGGCCACCTCCAGCGCCACCCGGACCGGACCGGCGACCCGGGACCCGACCTCGACCCGGTCGACCATCTCGGCCTGCCGCACCGAGAGCAGCTCAAGGGTGGCCCGCCCGGCATCGAGCACGACGCCGCTGCCGTCGGGCCCCTCGAACGCCTCGACCACCGGCAGGCCGAGCCCGTCCCGGTAGAAGGCGACCGCCTGGTCGTAGTCCTCGACCGTCAACGCCAACCGCAGCTCGCGAACCGGGCTCTGAGGCATGGCTGTCCTCTCGCTCGACCTCGTTGTCGGACGGCCCAGGGTAACCCCGGTCAGCGGCCGGGCGGGCCGGTGGCCATCGCCAGGGCGGCGTCGACGGACAGGGCCCGGCCCTCGGCGAAGGCGCGGGCGGCGGTGGCCTCGGGGAGGTGGGCCCGGGACTCGGCTTCCGGGTCGCCGAGGAACCCGGCCAGGAAGTCGAG
>CALGFH010000346.1 GCA_937881255.1 uncultured Actinomycetes bacterium | reverse complement strand
GCGCACGCTCAGGTCGTCGATCACCTTGAGCGCCCCGTAGGACTTGGACAGCCCGGCCAGCTCCAGCAGCGCGGCCACGCGGCGCCTAGTTGTAGGGAATTGGTTCCAGGGATCCGGTCTTGGGGATCTCGGGGTGGTCCTTGTTGGACACGATCACCAGCTTGAACGGGTACCGCTCGCCGTCGCTCTTGCGCCACTGGCCGCCCACCAGCGGGGTCTTGGCCACGTTCGGCACCGGGCCGCCGCTCCAGGAGATCTTGCCCACCACCGTGTCCAGGTCGACCCCCTTGATGGCGTTGGCCAGGGCCTGCTTGTCGTCGACGTTGGCGGTCGCCTTGAGGGCGGCCGCGGCGACCTCGAACAGGGCGTGCACGAAGCCGATCGGCTGGGTCCACTGCCTCCCCGTGGCGGCCTCGTACTGGCCGGCCACCTGGCCGGCGCTCTCGCCGGTCAGCGACGACTTGAAGGGGTGGGCGGGGCTCCACCAGACCTCGGTGGACATGCCGTCGCCGATGTCGCCGAGGGCCTCCACCGAGGCCGGGAACAGCAGCGCCTTGCCCACCGAGGCGATCTTGGGCTGGAACCCCTGCTGGGAGGCCTGCTTCCAGAAGGTCGTCCAGTCGGGCGGGATGGGCACGCCGGTGACGATCTCGGCGTCGGCCGCCTTGAACTTGGCGATCTGGGAGGAGAAGTCCTCGGTGCCGTTCTGGTAGCGGCCCGGGTCGACGATCTTGTAGCCCTCCTTGGTGAGGGCCGGTGGGAACCCGGTCTTCTTGTCGCCCCAGGCGTTGCCGTCGCCGTCGTTGGGCCACAGCGCGGCCACGACCTTGTTGTTGTCGACCTGTCCCCACATGTCGGTGAACACGGCGATGATGTCCTCGAGGCCCCAGAAGAAGTGGTAGGTCCACTGGAACGGCTTCTCGGGGTCGCCCTGGCGGCCGAAGAACCACGGCTGCCAGGGGGCGACGCTGGAGATGCAGGGGACGCCGTTGGCCTCGCACTGGTCGGCCACCGGGTTGGTCGTCTCCGGGGTGGAGGCGACCAGCATCAGGTCGACCTGGTCGCCGTTGATGAGGTCGGTGGCGACGGTGGCGGCCCGGTTGGGGTCGGACTGGCTGTCCCTGACCAGGAGGTCCACCGGGTAGGAGGTGCCGCCGATGGCCAGGCCGTCCTTCAGCGCCGTGCGGACGCCGTTGAGGATGAAGTCGTCGGCCTCGGCGAACCCGGCCAGGGGGCCGGTCTTGGGGGAGACGTACCCGATCTTGAGGGTCCGGGCGGCGTCGCCGCCGCCCGACTCCGACTGCTTGCAGCCGGCGAGGACGGCGGCTCCTGAGAGCCCGGCGAGCTGCATGAACCGGCGGCGATCGATGCCACTGGCTGTGCTCACGAGCGACCTCCTGGTCGGAAGGGTCAGCCGGTCACGGCGATCGGCTGCAGGGTGCTGGTGGCCGGGATCTCGGGATGGGCGGTGTTGGAGACGATCGCCAGCTCGAACGGCCAGCTCCGGCCCCGGCGCCACTGGCCCCCGACCAGCGGGGTCCGCGAGACGTTGGGGAAGTCGGCCTGGGTCCGGGTCCAGTCGATCGGGCCGACGATCGTGCGCATCCTGGTCGCCTTGATGGCGTCGGCCAGGGCCTGCTTGTCGCCGACGTTGCCGACCTGCCTGATCACCGAGGCGGCGACCTCGAACAGGGCGTGGACGAAGCCGATCGGCTGGATCCACTGGCGGCCCGTGCGGGACTGGTAGTCGGCGGCCAGCTGCCCGGCGCTGGCCCCGCTCAGCGAGGAGGTGAACGGGTGGCCGGGGCTCCACCAGACCTCGGTGGAGACGCCGGCGGCGGTGCCCATGGCCTCGATGAACGCCGGGAACAGCAGCGCCTTGCCGACCGAGGCGATCTTGGGCCGGTAGTTCAGCTCGGCCGCCTGCTTCCAGAAGGTGGCGAAGTCCGGGGGCAGCGGCACCCCGGTGACGATGTCGGCCCCCTCGGCCTTGAACCGCTCGATCTCGCCCCGGAAGCTGTCCTTCTCGCTCGGGTAGCGGCCCGGGTCGATGATCCGGTAGCCCTGGTTGCGCAGCACCGCCGGGAAGCCCTTGCTCCAGGCCTGGCCGTCGCCGTCGTCGGGCCACAGGCCGCCGAGGATCTGGTTGTTCTCCACCTGGCCCCACATGTCGGCGAACACCCCGATGATGTCCTCCAGGCCCCAGAAGAAGTGCCAGGTCCACTGGAAGGGCTTGGGGTTGGCCGGGTCACGGGCCGGTTTCCGGGCCAGGTACCAGGGCTGGTAGGGGGTGACGGTGGAGATGCAGGGCGTCCCGGCGGCCTCGCAGGCGTCGGCCACCGGGTTGGTCGTCTCGGGGGTCGAGGAGACCAGCATCATGTCGACCTGGTCGCGGGCGATCAGGTCGCGGGCCACCTCGCCGGCCCGGGCCGGGCTGGACTGGCTGTCCCTGACCAGGATCTCCACCGGGTGGGCGCGCCCGCCCAGCTGCAGGCCGTCCTTGAAGGCCTGCTTGGCCCCCTCGATGACGAAGCTGTCGGCCTCGCCGAAGGCGAACAGGGGGCCGCTCTGGGGGGAGACGTAGCCGAGCCTGATCGGCTGGCGGTCACCCAGGCTGCTGGCGGTGCCGCAGCCGGCCAGGGCGGCCGCCCCGGACAGGGCGGCCAGCTGCACGAACCGGCGGCGGTCCAGGTTGCCGCCCATCAGGTGGGGGAGGGCCGGCGCCCCTGCCAGGCCGCCTCCAGCAGGGCCCGGAGCTCGCTCACCCCGGCCCGGCGGGGCGCCTGGACGACCTTGGCCACCGCCTGGGTGGCCGCCCGGTCCAGCTCGGCCTCGGCCAGGCCGAGCTCGGCCAGGCTGGCCGGCGTGCCCAGCTTCCGGCCCAGGTCCCAGATCCCGCCGGCCAGGTCCTCGCCCCCGAGGCCGTCGGCCAGCCGGGCCAGCTGGGGGCGGGCGGCCGGGGCGACGAAGTGGACGGCGTGGGGGAGGACGACGGCGTGCAGCTCGGCGTGGGGCAGGCGGTAGGCGCCGCCCAGCAGGTGGCAGAGCTGGTGGTGGATGCCGACCCCGGCGGCGGCCAGGGCGGCCCCGGCCAGCCAGGCCCCGAGCAGGGCGTCGGACCGGGCGGCCAGGTCGGCCGGGTCGGCCACGGCCGCGGGCAGGCCGCGGGCCAGCACCCTGGCCCCCTCCTCGGCCAGCAGCGAGGTCACCGGGTTGGCCCCGGGGGCGTACAGGGCCTCGACGCAGTGGGCGAGGGCGTTCATGCCGCTTGGCCCGGTCACCTCGGCCGGCAGGCCGGTGGTGAGGGCCGGGTCGTAGATCACCGTCCTGGGCAGGACCCTGGGGTCGCGGCCGGTGCGCTTGCCCTCGGGACCGGTCAGGCCGTAGATCGGGGTCACCTCGGAGCCGGCGTAGGTGGTCGGCACGGCCACGATCGGGGCCGGGTGCTCCAGGGCCACCGCCTTGGCCATCCCGGTGGCCGACCCGCCGCCCATGGCCACCAGGCAGTCGGCCCCGGCCTCGGCGGCCGCGGCCACCGCCCGGGCGGCCGCCTCCACCGGGACGTGCTGCTGGACGTCGGTGAAGCTGGCCGCCCAGCGGCCGCCGAGCCGCTCCACCAGGCCGTCGACGGCCCGCTTGCCGGCGATGGCCAGCACCCGCCGGCCCCCCAGCCGGTCCACCTCCTCGCCCAGGTGCTCGACCGCGCCGACGCCGAACACCACCCGGCCACCCAGCGCGTCGTAGGCGAAGGAGGGGAGGGGGCTGCGCATCAGCGCGGGTACCAGACGGGCAGGTCGGCGTCGACGTTGACCCAGACCGACTTGGGATCGGTGTAGCCGTGCATCGCCTCGAAGCCCATCTCGCGGCCGTAGCCGGAGTCGCCGACCCCGCCGAAGGGCGAGCCCGGGCTGACCCGCTTGTAGCTGTTGACCCAGACCATGCCCGACCGGATCGCCCGGGCCACCCGGTGGGCCCTGGACAGGTCGCGGGTCCAGAGCCCGCCCCCGAGGCCGTAGTCGACCGAGTTGGCCAGCTCCAGGGCCTGGTCCTCGCCGGAGAAGGTGGTCACGGTCACGAACGGGCCGAAGACCTCCTCGCGGTTGACCCGGGCCGCCGGGTCGGCCCTGACCACCGTCGGCTCCACGTAGCAGCCCCTGGCCAGGGCCGGGTCGTCGGGGGCGCGGCCGCCGCACAGGACCTCCCCGCCCTCGTCGCGGGCCACCTTGACATAGGCCAGCACCCGGTCCCGGTGCTCGGGGGAGGTGAGCGGCCCCATCTCGGTGGCCTCGTCCAGCGGGTCGCCCAGCCGGATGCTCCGGGCCAGCTCCAGGAACCGCTCGCAGAACTCCTCGGCGATCGGCTCCTCCAGGATCAGCCGGGACCCGGCGATGCAGGCCTGGCCCTGGTTGTGGAAGATGGCGAAGGCCGAGCCGTTGACCGCCTTGGCCACGTCGGCGTCGGCGAACACGATGTTGGCTCCCTTGCCGCCCAGCTCCAGCTGGAGCCGCTTGAGGTTGCCGGCCGAGGCCTCGACGATCCGCCGGCCGACCTCGGTGGAGCCGGTGAACGACACCTTCTGCACGTCCGGGTGGGCGGCCAGGGCGGCCCCGGCGAGGTGGCCGTAGCCGGGCACGATGTTGACCACGCCGGGCGGGAAGCCGGTCTCGGCCATCAGCTCGGCCATGCGCAGCGAGGTCAGCGGGGTCAGCTCGGCCGGCTTCAGCACCACCGTGTTGCCGGCGGCCAGGGCCGGCCCCATCTTCCAGCTGCAGAACATCAGCGGGAAGTTCCAGGGCACGATCTGGCCGACCACCCCCAGGGGCTCGCGGACCACGTAGTTCAGGAAGCCCTTCTCGACCGGGACCACGGAGCCTTCGAGCTTGTCGGCCATGCCGCCGAAGTAGCGGAAGGTGGCGGCCGTGCGGGGCACGTCCAGGCGGGTCGAGTCCCGGATCGGGTGGCCGGTGTCGGCCGACTCCAGCCGGGCCAGCTCGGCCGCCCGCTCCTCGACGGCGTCGGCCAGCTTGAGCAGCAGCCGGCCCCGCTCGGCGGCCGGGGTGGCGCTCCAGGAGGGGAAGGCCGACCGGGCGGCCGCCACCGCCCGGTCGACGTCGGCCTCCCTGGCCTCGGCCACCTCGGCCAGCCGGCCGCCGTCGTGCGGGCTGGTGACCGGGATGGTCCCGCCGTCGGCGGCGTCGACGAACTCGCCCCCGATGAACAGCCGGGTCGGCCCGGCCACGGCGGCCATGCGCCGCCGCTAGAGCTCGACCGGGTAGGTGGGCAGCTTGCCCGAGGAGATCAGCTCGGGCAGGTCGCCGGCGGCGTTCTCCCAGACCAGCAGCATCGACCGCTTGGGCGCGTAGCCCTGGTGGCGGATGTCGGCCGGCATGGCGGCGACGTCGCCCGGCTTCATCACCACCTTGGAGCGGATCTGGCCGGAGTCGCGGTCCTCCACGTCCCAGTAGATCTCGTCCGACAGCTGCAGGAACCACTCCACCCGGTCGTTGCCGTGGATGATCGGCAGGATGTACTCCTCGGTGGTGGGGCAGAACAGGCTGTCCTTGCAGACCGAGACCACCGACGGGTTCCAGGTCACGTCGGAGCGCGACAGGTAGGCGAACAGGTTGAACGAGGCCAGCTCGTCCTCGAAGCCGGCCTCGGCCCGGATCTCCGGCTCGTCCTGGGGGACGTCGGAGAAGTGGCGGTTGACCGGGAAGCCGCTGTCGTCGCTGCGGATCTGCTCGTCGCCCTTGACCCCGACCATGCGCGCGGCCGCGACCCGGTGGCGGGTGATGGCCTTGCGGTTGTCGCCGTTCTTGGGGCCGAAGGCCGAGCCGGTCTCGTCCGGGCTGGCGAACGGGTCGAAGGTCTCGTTGGTCCAGTCGTCGAGCATGGCCTTGAAGGTCTCGCGGATGGCCGGGGTCGGCATGTTCTCGAGGTGGTCGAGCTCGGCCTTGCGGTAGCCGTCGTTGTAGCGGCCGGCGAACAGGTCGACGGTGCCGTAGTGGTTGACGGTGCCGATGACCCCGTCGAAGTTGACGATGCCGTAGAAGAAGTCCCAGGCCACGTCGCGCTGCAGCGCCTTGAGGAAGGCGTCGGCGCTCATCACGTGGCTGCCCGTGGGCCACTCGATGTAGACGAAGTAGTCGTCGCGGCGGAACTTGAACTCGCCCAGCTGGAAGGGGCGGTAGCCGGCCTCGTTGGGGTCTCCGGACTGGATCTCGACGGTCGCCTCGGCCTCGGTCGTTGCCACGGTGCTACCTCCTGCCTGCGCCCCCTAGGGGGTGGTCTGGACGATCTCCGCCCATTTGTAGACGGTGTCGGGGCCCTCGATGGTCTGCATCAGGATCACGCCGGGGGCCTCGGCATGGAATCGGTAGGCGGCGCCCCGGGGGAGCAGGGTCATGTGGCCGCGGCGGGCGGTGATCTCGCCCATGCGCGGGCCGGCGGGCTCGCCGTCGAGGGCGACCGAGCCCTCGGAGTCGGGGTCGGGGGCCTGGC
>CALGFH010000345.1 GCA_937881255.1 uncultured Actinomycetes bacterium | reverse complement strand
CGACGTCGCCGGGGCGGCCAGCATCGGCGGCTACTGGTTCGGCAAGACCGACGCCTCGGTGTTCCTGGAGCAGGGCGTGACCCCGGCCCGGCGCGCCGCCGTCCTCCGGCGGATCCAGTCCCTGGACGTGGTCGACCAGATCTACTACGAGTCGCGGGCGGACGCCCATGCCCGGCTGCAGGAGCTGTACAAGAACAAGCCCGGAGCGGCCACCGCGCACCTCCCTGCAACCGCGCTGCCCGACAGCTTCCGGGTCCGGCTGGACGACCCCGAGCAGTTCCCGGCGCTGGAGCGGGCCCTCTGCCCGAAGCCGCCCGACAAGGCCAGCGGCTCCTCGGGCTGCATGGACGGGGTCGAGACGGTGATCGCCGAGAAGCGGGTGCTCGCCTCGGTGCTGCTGCCCAAGGAGTGGACGACCAGCACCGACGTCAGCGTGTTCCTGCCCGTCGGCGCCGCCGCCGCCGAGCGGGAGGCGGTCAGGGCCCGCCTGGAGGCGATCGACGGGGTGGCCGAGGTGACCTGGGAGTCGCCGGAGCAGGCCTACCGCCGGCTGCCCGAGAAGCTGCGGCGCGACGGCCGGGACCCGGCCAAGGTGACGCCGCTGTTCACGCCCGGGTCGGTGCCCGGCGCCTTCCACGTCGCCCTGGACGGCCCGGCCCGGGGGCGCGAGTTCCACCTGGCCCTGTGCGGCAGCCGCAAGACCGGCGACTGCGCCGGCGGCCTGGTGGTGCTGGAGCACCCCCGCAAGCAGGGCTAGCCCGGAACGGGCGCCGCTTCGGTGCGGGTGCGGCCGTAGAGGGTGGTGCGCTGCTCCAGGCGGCGGCCCAGGGGCTCGACGATCGAGCGGAACTCGGCCTCCTCCATGAGCTGGCCGTGGGCGGCCCCGGCGGCGCGGCTGATGTTCTCGTCCATCAGCGTGCCGCCGAGGTCGTTGACCCCGGCCAGCAGGGCCTGGCGGACCCCCTCGGCGCCCATCTTGACCCACGACACCTGGATGTTGTCGATCAGCCCCCGGTAGGCGATCCGGGCCACGGCGTGGATCAGCACCGCCTCGCGGAAGGTCGGCCCGGGCCGGGACTGGCGCTTGCGGTACATGGGGGCGGCCATGTGCACGAACGGCAGGGGCACGAACTCGGTGAACCCGCCCGTCTCGGCCTGGAGGTCCCGGGTCCGGAGCAGGTGCCTGGCCCAGTGCCGGGGCGACTCGACGTGGCCGAACATGATGGTGATGTTGGAGCGCAGCCCCACCGAGTGGGCCACCCGGTGGACCTCCAGCCACTCCTCGGTGGTCACCTTGTCGGGGCAGATGATGGCCCGGACCTCGTCGTCCAGGATCTCGGCGGCGGTCCCGGGCAGGCTGGCCAGGCCGGCCCCCTTGAGCCGCAGCAGGTAGTCGCGGAGCGGCTCGCCCAGCCGCCTGGCCCCCTCGTGGACCTCAAGGGCGGTGAAGCCGTGGATGTGCATGCCGGGCACGGCCTCGTGCACGGCCTCGGCCACGTGCAGGTAGTAGTCGCCGTCGAAGCTGGGGTGGATGCCGCCCTGGAGGGTGACCTCGGTGGCCCCGCGCTGGTCGGCCTCGACCACCCGCCGGGCCACCTCGTCCAGGCCGAGCAGGTAGGGCGCGCCGCGCAGGTTGAGGCTGGCCGGGCCCTTGGAGAAGGCGCAGAAGCGGCAGCGGAAGGTGCAGACGTTGGTGTAGTTGATGTTGCGGTTGCGGACGAAGGTGACCACGTCCCCGACGGCCTGGCGGCGCAGGTCGTCGGCGACCTCGGCCACCGCCCGGACCTCCGGCCCCCGAGCCGCGAACAGGGCGACCAGCTCCTCCTCGCCCGGCTGCTGCCCGGCCGCCACCCCGGCCAGCACCTCCCCGACCCGGCCCCCGGTCGCCTTGCTGGGGAAGCGGGCCGGGTCGACCAGGACGGGCGGGGGCTCGGGGTCGCCGGCGGCCCAGCGGTCGTCGCGGGCCAGGCGCTCGGAATCGGAGCGGTCGAGGACGGGGAAGCGCAGGTCGGGGTCGAGCCAGCGGCCGGGGTCGGCGGCCAGCTCGGGGTAGATGGTCAGCCGCGGGGCCAGGGTCATGCCGGCGGCCTCGGTGACCTGGCGCAGGCGCTCAAGGGCCGGCCAGGGGGCCTCGGGGTTGACGTGGTCGGCGGTGACGGGCGAGACCCCGCCCCAGTCGTCGATCCCCGCCTCCAGCAGCACCCCGAAGTCCTCGGTGAGGTTGGGCGGGGCCTGGAGGTGGATGGCCGGGTCGAGCAGCACCCGGGCGGCCGCGATCGTCCACAGGTAGTCCTCGAGGGACGGCGGGGCGGCGGCGGCCATGGCCGTGCCCGGCTTGGGGCGGAAGTTCTGGACGATCACCTCCTGGACGTGCCCGTGGCGGCGGTGGGCGGCGGCGATGGCGGCCAGCGCCTCCAGCCGCTCGGCCCGGGTCTCGCCGATCCCGACCAGGATCCCGGTGGTGAACGGGATGGCCAGCTCCCCGGCCGCCTCCAGGGTGGCCAGCCGGCGGGCCGGCAGCTTGGTCTGGCAGCGGGCGTGGGGGCCGCCCGGCTGGTGGAGCCGCTCCGACAGCGACTCCAGCATCATGCCCTGGCTGGCCGAGACCCGGCGCAGGGTGGCCAGCTCGTCCGGGAGCAGGGCGCCGGCGTTGGCGTGGGGCAGCAGCCCGGTCTCCTCCAGCACCAGCCGGCAGCTGTCGGCCAGGTACCCGACGGTCGAGTCGTGGCCGAGGGCGGCCAGGGCCTCGCGGGCCATCGGGTAGCGCTCCTCGGGCCGCTCCCCCAGGGTGAACAGCGCCTCCGAGCAGCCGGCGGCCGCCCCCGCCCTGGCGATCTCCAGCACCTGCTCGGGAGCCAGGTAGGGCGAGGCCCCGAGCCGGGCCGGGGGCTTGGCGAAGGTGCAGTAGCCGCAGTGGTCGCGGCAGAGCATGGTCAGCGGGATGAAGACCTTGGGCGAGTAGGTGACCCTGGTCCCGTGGTGACGGTCGCGGATGCGGCGGGCCTCGCCCAGCAGCTCGTCCAGCGGGGTGCCCGGGGAGATGTCCATGCCAGGCAGGTTCGGGCCACCACTTCAAAAAGTCAAGCAAACTTCGCCACGGCCCACCGGAACCGGACCCGCCGCCGGTTCCCCGCTCGCCGGAACCCAACCCGTCGCCAGGTCCCCCGCACGCCGGGACCCGACCCGCTGCCGCCAGGTCCCCCGCACGCCGGAACCCGACCCGCCGCCGCCAGGTCCCCCGGTGGGGGAGCGTAGCCGAGGCGGGAGTTTGAGGTGCTCGGTTTTCCACAGCCCCGGTGGTACGGTCGGGCCGTGCCCAAGCTCTATCCGCTCCCTGGTCCGGTGGCGCGATCGCTCGAGGTGGTTGGCGACCGGTGGACCCTGCTGGTGGTCCGCGAGCTGCTGCTCGGCGGGCGCCGCTGGGCCGAGCTGGAGCGGGCCCTGGCCGGCATCCCCTCCAACCTGCTGGCCGAGCGCCTGCGCCTGCTCGAGGAGGAGCAGGTGGTCGAGCGGGCGCCCGACGGCCGCGTCTACCACCTCACCGACAAGGGCCGCGACCTGGCCCCGGTGCTGGCCAGCCTGGCCGCCTGGGGCACCCGCCACTGCGGCGAGCCGTCCTCGGCCCTGGCCACCCACGCCGGCTGCGGCGGCCGGGTCGTGATGCGGTCCAGCTGCGCCCGCTGCGGCGCCCCCGTCCCGCCGGAGGAGCTCGACGTCCGCGGCCTCCGCTGACCCACCGCCACCGGCGGCGCCCCTGCGTCGTGTAGAAGCAAGATGACGTCGACACGGAAGCCGAGCGCGTGGCCGACACCGAGGGGTTCGAGGAGTTCTATCGGGTCACCGTCGGCCGGCTGATCGGCGTGCTGTTCCCGGTCACCGGCGACCTGCATGAGGCCGAGGAGATTGTCCAGGAGGCGTACGCCAGAGCCTCGATCCGCTGGGCGCGGCTGCGGGACTACGACAGCCCCGAGGCCTGGGTGCGGAGGGTGGCCATGAACCTGGCCGCCGACCGCGGCCGCCGCCTCCAGCGCCAGGCCAGGGC